>JABGPJ010000087.1 GCA_018645005.1 Deltaproteobacteria bacterium
GGCAGTAATGACTTTTACACCATTATTGCAATTGATCCCTATATTTACTAAATAGATTATGTGAAGTTATTTTTGAACGATCCCTAAGGGTCGGCTCAAAAATTAGTCAAGTGTTTCCCATTAGTGAAAAGGAAACACGTTGCTGTCACATTCTATGTACAAAATGTCCAGTTATTTTAGGACTTTTGTAGATAGATTATGTGAAGTTATTTTTGAACGATCCCTAAGTTTCGATGTTGAATTTGATTGTGATTTTGGTTCCGTTTTGGTTATCTAGCTCTATTGATCCATCCAGCTGGTTTTCAACTAATGTGCGAACTAGTTTGAGCCCTAAAGTATTAGACTTGTTCCAATCAAACGCATTTGGTATTCCAACACCGTCATCCATTACGGTTAATTCGAGACCTTGATTAAGTTTATTCACACTCACACTAATTTCGCCTTCTCTTTCATCAGGAAAAGCATATTTCAAAGAGTTAGAAATCAGTTCATTAGTTATCAAACCAAGTGGATACGCTTGATTTATACTGATTGGTAAATCATCAATTTTACTATTCAGATTAACTTTTCGATGATCAGTGAAGTATGTTTGAAATATCGAAGTTGTTATCTTGGATAGATAAGTCTTTAGGTTAATCTCAGATAGTTTTTCTGATCCATGTAGTGTTTCATGGACAGCCGACATCGCATACACCCTGTTTTGACTTTCCTTCAGTATTTCTTTGACCTGATTATCTTCGATATTATTTGCTTGCATTTTTAGCAGGCTGTTAATGACCTGCATATTATTTTTAACTCGATGGTGGATCTCGTGAAGGAGGATTTCCTTTTCTTTGAGGGATGCTTTGATTTGGTCTTCTACTAACTTGCGGTATGTAATATCATGTACAATCCAGACAATCGTACTTTTACCTTCAATTTTTGTCTTCATCGGTGATGTTCTTGCCTCGAACCATTTTTCTCCCGCTTGTACATTTAGATTATATTCAAAAATTTGTGATTCCCCTGTTTTAATTGTATCCTGTATAACCCTCAAAAAGTCATCAGCAAGTTGATCTGGTATGACATCATGGACTTTTTTTCCGATCAGATCATCAGTTTCGACAATCAATAAATCTTTTTGGGTGGCAAAAACCCTGACGTAAGTCCCATCTTCGTTATAGATAAATGAAATATCCGGCAATGCTTCAGTAAAAGCGGATAGCAAGGCTTCGCTTTTGAGCAGCTCATGTTCCGTTTGTTCCTGCTGCCTGATCGTCGCTTGAAGTTCACAGGTCCGCTCCTCCACCTTTTTCTCAAGTTCTCGCTTAGCAAGCTCAAGGTTATCGTGGGCGCGCTTGATGCGAAACATCACCTTCAGGCGTGTTGCGAGTTCCACATTGTCGATCGGCTTTGCGATGAAGTCGTCAGCACCGGCTTCCAGGGCAGCTATGCGTACTTTCGGCTCTGATTTGTGGGCGGTCATGAGCACTATGGGGATGCTGCTGGTTTCAGGATTTTGCTTTAATCGGCGGCATAATTCGATCCCGTTGGTCCCGGGCATCTGGATATCACTTAAGATCCCGTCTGGGTGCTGTTCTACAGCCAGGCGAAGCGCTGTTTCCGCGTTGAGCGCGGTCAGCACCTTACAGGCAGGTAAATATTCTCCCATCAGCTGCTCAATGACAAAAAGATTGTCTGGTCGGTCATCAACGACCAGTAAAACAGGTGTTTTCTCAGTCATAATAATATTTTTTCAAAAAGGCAGCTGCATAATGGCATTGTCATGACAATAATCCTTTAGTCCACAGTTTCATAATAATTTCAGCAAGAAGTTGATCATTAATAAAGGCAAGCGCCATTTGTTCGAGTGCGCAGAGTGAACACTCGATATCTATTTTTTCTTTAGAGACGGAGATGCCAAGCATTGCGCTAATAATGCAGGAGACCTTGACAATTGCATCCAGGCTCAAACAGATTCGACGGGAATCGGTCGGCCCCAATGTAGGAAAGGGCGGTCTCAAATGAATCTATTTTACCGAAGATGCCGTAATAACAGGAGTTGCACATCTGCAGGACATACAAGACCAGCACAAAATCCTGATAAAGAACTTCCCCTATCTTCCTGGTTGTCAAATTATCCCCATCCATTTTCGTACTTTTTCTTGAAGCTCAACAGGGTTTATTGGTTTTGAGATATAGTCATCGGCTCCTGCCCCCAGAATATTTTCTCTGTCACCTTTCATGGCCCTGGCTGTGATGGCAATGATCGGAATGGCTCTTGTTGTCGGGTTCTTCTTGATTATTTTTATGGCATCGATGCCGCTCATTACCGGCAACTGAATGTCCATCAGAATCAGGTCCGGCATTTTTTCTGCTGCCATCAGTACCCCTTGTTCACCGTTTTCAGTAATAAGTATCTCGCAGCCTTCCTCTTCGATGATAGCGGTAATGGTCAGCCGATTGTCAGCATTGTCTTCAACCAAAAGGATAGTGCCGATCCTTGACTGTGCTGTTTTTGGTGCCAGTTTCTTAGGTTGATTCCGGGGAGCGTCAACCAGTCGTCTCACACTGGCAACAAGTTGATCGCGGTCCGCCGTTCCTTTCTGGATCAGCTGCTGAATGTTATTATGGGTCAAAAGGGCCCGCTCAGAGGCGCTTATCTCCTTTGCTGTGAGAATAAGCACCGGGATCTTGGCTGTCTCCGGCCAGGACCTGATCTGTTCCAACACCTGAAAACCGTCAACTCTCGGCATCATCAGGTCAAGGATAATGCCGGCAGGAATGCTCCGCATAACATGCGCCAACCCTTCCACTCCGTCTTTGGCAACGGCTACTTCAAAACCGTTTTCCTGTAAGGCGGTCACTATCTGCTGACTGGCTATTTCATTGTCTTCTACCACAAGGATCTGGTTGGTGAGTGGCAGGTCAGGAGTGCTGCGTTCTTGCTGTCTCGTCAGTGCTGTCTCAATCTGATGGAGAAAGGCCTCTTTATTCAGTTTATTTTTGCTGATGGTTTTTACGGCGCTGGTCAAACGTTGTAAATCGTCCTTTGTCAAGTCTTTGGAGGTCAGGATAATGACCGGCAGATCCAAGGTTTTCGGATTCAGACGAAGTTGCTCAAGGACGCTGAAACCATCCATGTCAGGCATCAGGAGATCGAGAATGAGTAAATGTGGCGGGGATGTTTCTACCATCGCAAGCGCCTCTTTACCATTACCGACGGTCTCTACAATAAAGCCTTTGGTTCCTAAGAAATCCTTTAAAAATTCCTGAACACCAAGGTCATCATCGGCAATCAACAGCCGCTTTGCTGGTTTTTTTCCGGATACACGCTGGATTTCCTCCAGCAGCAATTGATTATTCACAGGTTTCAGTACGTAGCCAGCAGCACCGAGGGCCCAGGCTGTATCCTTGTCCTTTGAGACCGAGTTAATGATTATCGGGATGGCTACGGTTTCCGGTGCGGATTTCAGATGCCTGAGAACCTCCCAGCCGTCCATGGTCGGCATCAACAGATCAAGGCTGATCACGTCTGGTTGAAGTGCTTTCGCCATTTCCAGTCCCTCTTTTCCACTCTTGGCCAAAAGCACGTTATAGCCGCCTTCAGTCAGATAGGTTGACAGGGTGGTGCGGGCCTCTTCTTCATCATCAATAACCAGAACAGTGAGCGCCACGGGGTGATGTCCACTAACCGCAGTCGGGGCGGGCAGAGCAGCGCTGGTTTCCAACGGAAGTTCAGCACCTGAAACGCTGATTGGCAGGGTCAGGGTGAAGGTACTGCCAGTGCCAGGGGTCGACTCAACCGTGATATTACCCCCCAGGAGAATTGCCAGCTTTCTGGAAATTGCCAGGCCAAGGCCTGTTCCTTCCTGGGCCCTGGTAAAGGAACCATCCACCTGACGGAACTGATCAAAGATAGTTCCCAGATCGTCAGCCGAGATACCAATCCCGGTATCTTTTACCATAAAAGAAACCATGCCGCCTGTTGCATTGACAGCTATGTTCACTATCCCTTTCTCAGTGAACTTTATGGCATTTGAACAAAAATTAAGCAGTATCTGATACACCTTATCTTCATCAGAAAAAAGAAGCGGCACCTGATCTATACGCGTTTCAAACTGGATGTTTTTCTTTTGAGCAAGGGGGGTTACGGTTTCTAAAACACCGTCAATAATCCTCTTTGCTTCAAATTTCGTTGGAAAAATATCCATCCGGCCGGATTCAATTTTGGTTAGGTCAAGGATGTCGTTGATCAGGTTAAGCAATTGGCGGCCGTTTCTGTCAATAACCTTGAGGTATTCCACCGCCTTGGCCGGATCCTTGTCAACACCTCTGCTGATCATTAATTGCGAGAGACTCATGATGCTGTTTAAGGGGGTGCGCAATTCATGGCTCATGTTAGAAAGAAACTCAGATTTTAACTTGTCAGCTGCCTCGACCTGAATACGCCTCGCCTCTAGTTCCGTGGTCTGGGCCTGCAACTCGTCCCGCTGTGCCTCCATTTCCTGGGACTGGGCCTGCAGTTCATTATTGACGGCGCCAAGTTCATCATTCTGGGCGTTTATTTCATTGGTCTTGGCCTGTAGTTCTTCATTTGCCTGCTGAGAGGCAGCAAAAAGTGCCTTTATCTCTTTGCTCTGAATGGCAGTATTGAGCAGGCTGGAGACTGCATCTGCTGCCTCATCAATGAACTGTTTTTTTTGGGTGTTGATAGGCTCAAAGGAGGCGACCTCCAGAATGGCCAGGAGCTCATGCTTATAGCTTATCGGCACAGCGTAGATGCAGATTGGGGGCTCACTGACTGTGCCGCTATTGGCGCAGGCGTCAGATCTTGAGATGTTTTTTAAGAGGATGGGTTTTTTCTCAATGGCAACCTGACCTATGATGCCTTCACCTGCTGCAAAATTGCTGGCCAGGTAGTTTCGTTCAACAAAGGCAAATGAAGAGGTGAGATTACAGGTACGAGACTCCTTATCGTAAAGATAGAAAGCCCCGGCACAGGCGTCAATGCCTCGGGAGATAATGCTGATGCACTTGTCTGTCAGTTCTGCAAATGAAATATCGCCGCCCAATTCCCGGTTGATCTCTTCGATATTGTTCCGCAGCCAGAGCTGATCCTTGATCGTCGAAATCAGGATGTTGAAGTGATAGGCCAGTTCGGTTATCTCATTTTTACCTGCTAACTCAATTTGGCTCATCTCACCGCTGTGGGTAATTTGGGACATCTTATCCTGGAGAAGGCCCAACGATCTTGTGATGCTGTTGATTACCATAAATGCCGCAAACAGACAGACAATGGCACCAAGGCCGATTGCCCACCAAATCATAGTCTTAATTTGCTGCAGGGTCTCATCGGCACTGACCATGAAGCTGTCTGCCTTATCGTGGGCATACTCGGAAAGTTCGTTCATTTTCCGCTCAAGTTTGACAGCGTAATCAGCCCCCTTTTCGCGCGTGATTCGAGCGGCCCCTTCTTTATTCCCCTGTAAAACGAGTTCTTCAAACTCGATCCGGATTGGTTTCCAACCGGAAAAGGACTCAATGGTCTCCCGAACAAGTTTTTTCCCCTCTACTCCAAGAATCAGCCTTTTGACGGTGTCCAGATTCCGATAGACATTTTTCTCTTCCGTTTGAACCGTTTGGATGGCCGTGGTTATTGCCATTTGTGACTGCGCCATGGCCAAATCTTTCATCCCCCTATGCATCTTCACAACACCTGATTCTGCCTCAAGCGCTGCCGTTGAAACTTGTAAGGGGTGATCATGGAGTGTTCTGGTTAAGTCGCCAAGGATTTGGGTTCTCTGAATAGTAAAGAGCCCAAAGAGGGCAAAAATGAACAGAAAAAAGATGAAGAGTGTCGTGATTCGCGCTTTTACCGAGAGATGATTTAAGAAATTCATTCGACGATTCCTATTTTTTTTTGTAAATTCGGTTAGTCTGGTCTATTTCAATAAAGGCAGATTTCAGGCTGTCGTCAATCCATTCGGATTCCCCAAGAATCAGATAGCCCGAGCTGTTTAATGTCTTAATAAATTTTTGGACGGCCCGCGTCTTGGCCGAATTGTTAAAATATATCATGACATTTCGGCATAACACAAGATCAAATGAGCCGAAAATGCTGGCGGCCGGGGCAATTTTATCTGTTGAAGCGAGGTCATCCAGAGAGAAGTTGACCATTTTCCTGATCTCTGGCTTCAGCCTGTAATTTCCCTGGGACTGGCTAAAATATTTGTCAGCATTTTCGAGCTTTGTATCGACCAGCTTATCACGGTGGAAGACTCCTGCTGCCGCCGTTGTAAGCCTTTTCTGCCCAATATCGGTGGCAAAAATATGGATCTTCCAGTTTATGATTTCTTTTTCCAGCAGTCGGTGCAGCAGGATGGCAATGCTGTATGGCTCTTCACCGGTCGCACAGCCGGCGCTCCAGACACGGATTTCACTAGAGCCATTCTGCCGCTTTGCTTCTATTATTGAAGGGAGGAGTTGTTGTTCAATGATAGAATAAACAAAGGGGTTGCGAAAAAACAGACTGACGCTGATACCTATTTCCCGTATTAAGATGCGCGCTTCGTCAGGATTCTCTTGAAAATAGGTCAGATATTTTCCCGGGACGGTTATGCCAAGGTCGGCCATGCGGCATTTAATCTTTTTTAGTAAAAAACGACTTTCATAGGATTCAAGATCAACGGCGTGGTACTGCTTGAGCTCTTTGGCGATATTTTCAACAATGAGGATCATATAAATATTC
>JABGPJ010000160.1 GCA_018645005.1 Deltaproteobacteria bacterium
CTTTTGGGACTTTTTCAAACAGATTAAGTGAAGTTATTTTTGTACGATCCCTAAGTCTTTCTGCCAAAAAACTGGATCAGCCTCTGAGTACAGCCCTGGCCTGGAAAATTTCAATCAGAATGACAAAGAAATCAAAAACACAACATTTTACCTTGACAGTCAAAGTATACCGATTTATAGTTTGATTATCAAAGTAAATAAAACAATGGAGACCCATGCAAGCAGAAGAATTGAGAAAACTCAGTGAGGCTTTGATCCAGTTTTATGAGAAGCTCTCGGCCTGGGAGATTGCGGTAGCCAGGAATTCTGGACTCTCAACCCAGCAGAATCATACCATCGCCATTGTCGGCAGCGCAGGGCGGATCCGGATGAAGCCCCTGGCTGAGAAGTTGGGGGTGACAACAGGTACCCTGACGGTGATGATCGATCGGCTGCAGAAGGCCTCATACGTCAAGCGGCAGTCCGATCCGACCGACGGCCGGGCTTTCAATGTTATCCTGACAGAAAAAGGGGAATCCGCTTACAAGGAGCACCATACTTTTCACGAGAATCTGACCTGCGATATCGTTGGATGTTTGGACAGCGCAGAACAGGAACGATTTACCGACATTCTAAGAAAAATCAACACAGCCGTATTTTAAAATGGAAACAATACAGACTAACTGCAGCACGGGAAACGGTGGCAGCGATCATCGCCAGAATGAACGGGTGACACTTTTCGTGGTCATCATTACCCTGGTCATGATGGTCGCAGAGATTGTGGCAGGGATACTCAGCGGCTCCATGGCCCTTCTTTCGGACGGCATTCATATGGGAACCCATTCGGTGGCCCTGTTTATAACACTGTCTGCTTATATTATTGCCCGACGTCAACGGGGGAATCCCGACTTCGCTTTCGGTACCGGCAAGGTGGGCGTGCTGGGTGGATACACCAACGCCATCCTGCTGATTATCGCCGGACTGGCCATGGCCTACGAGTCTATCGAACGAATCATTGATCCAGTGGCCATTCATTACAACGAGGCCTTGATTGTGGCGGTTATCGGGTTGTTTGTTAATTTGGTCAGTGCGCTGATACTGGGTAAGGGAGAGAGCGGACATGGACACTCGCATGGGCATGATCACGAACACGAACATACCGATCATAATCTGAGGGCGGCTTACCTGCACGTTTTGACCGATGCGCTAACGTCCATCCTGGCGATTGCGGCCCTGCTCATCGCAAAATTGACCGGGATGACCTGGGCGGATCCAGCTGTGGGAATTCTGGGCGCCATTGTGGTCATACACTGGGCTGTGGGATTGATCCGACAGACAGGATCAATTCTGCTGGACCGTGGGGACTTTTCCGATGAAATTTCCCGGATCCGGGAGCGCCTTGAAGATGAACAGACCCGGATCTGCGATATTCATATCTGGCAGATTTCAGAAAACGAACGCTCCCTGATCGTCGGGCTGGAGACATCCTCGGAGCGGACCCCGGCGGACTATCACCAGATTATCCAGTCATTCAGCGGCTTCGAGCATGCCACAGTCGAGGTCAATCAGATCAGCTATTAGGCATCTATCGTTTCGGATGTCTTGATCTCAAGTTTCCCCGCTTCGTCCCTCTGCATGTATTTATAAGGCGTATTAGGGAAAACGTTTTGGGTCAAGTCGTCCAGCATCTGCTGCGTATTGCCAAAGGGGGTGATGGCATCGATCAGCCAGAGGCGGTCTCCTGATTTCCAGTCGTTGGGCGACAGTCTCGTAACGCCCTGCTTGAGGCGGTTCTCGACCTCCTCATTCACATAAGCCCACAACAGAACACCCACAGGGTGTTCCTCACCTTGAAAGATCCTGAACTGCCCCAGGGAAACTGGCTGCATCACCATCCATTCCAGATCGGAGATAAAGAAATAACGATGATTGGGAGAACGGGTCATCATCCAGATAATATCCCCCAGGATATTGGAAAGGGTTTTTGATTGGTCCGGGGTTTGTGGCGAGCCATTTTCATTTGAAGGTTCGTCTGTCCCCGAAGCTTTCGGGTCATTGGGTTCTGCTTTTTTATTCATAATGGATCCTCTGTTAGCGTTCTCTTAAATCTTCATCACTATATCTTAAAAATGGTTCCAAGGGTCGGCTCATAAATTAGTCAAGTGTTTCCCATTCGAGTGATTCCCATCAATGTCAAGGAATCGCGTTGTAGGTGAAAAGGAAACACGTTGCAGTCACATTCTATGTGCAAAATGTTCCAAGGGTCGGCTAAAAGGCTAGTTCACATTCTGTTTGTAAAATGTCCAGTTTTTAGGACTTTTACAAACAGATTAAGTGAATTTGCCTTTTAACGATCCCTATGCAAATAGATTATGTGAAGTTATTTATAAACGATCCCTAAGATATAGTCTGCGATTTTACGACGGCCTGCTTTAATATCGATGGTGACGGTCATGCCCGGTTTCAGGGAGAGGATTTTCACCGACTGCAATTTTCTGGTCAGCCAGCTCGATAATAGTGGGATAAACCGTCCCCAACCGTGGGTCCTCAACGCCGCCGGAAGCGATTGCGAATTGTGCCGTTTAGTTTACCATATTTGGTAAAGTTGAAACTGTCCAGTTTCATGGTCACGGTATGTCTCGCTTCGATAAATCCGACATCCTGGTTCAATATTTTGAATACTCATAATCATCTTCCCAGGTATCAAAACCGCGCGAGTTGCTGTAGAACTTTGACAGATATGTTCGATGCCAAAGTATCATTGCTAATAATAGAAAAATCAGAAAATATCCCATGTGACATTCAATTCGTAACTTTTTTTCGAAAATTTCAGGAACGATCATTATCCAAATATGCTTTCTGATAATGGTTTAATTTGTGATGTTATCCAATTTATTCCAACCTAATTTGACATTTCTAACGTTGTCAGATAGTTATGTCGTAAAGAATGTTATCCAGAACTGCACAATTACTTGTTATAGAGATCCACCAAACTCGTTTTTTACCGAGAGTTTTTAACTTGAAATGAAAGGACACCAATGAACTTAGGATTTGTTCTGTTAATTATCATAGTTGCAGGGTTCTTCGGACGAAAAAGACCGTTACTAGCTTCAATATTTGGAGTTGTTATTACCTTGGCGATTGTGCTCTATTCGCAGGATTATAGTATTAAGTCGATTATCGTTTCGGTTTTAAAAGGAATATCTGCTAGTTTTGCAGGGGCATATTTAACATATTTTTGGAGATCCGGACTTAAAGGTGGAAACCATAATACCGGTCCCAGTATAGGCGCAAGCCGTGGTGGAGGTGCTAATATTATTCATACAGACGAGGAAGAACAACATCATAAAAGAAAATAGTAAATGATCTGTTACCTATAACGGATATATTAAGCCGACGGCACCCGCAGTTTCACGGCCTGTAGCTGTTCCAGTTTTTTACAACCTATTACTGCTTCGGGCGAGGTGTCGCGTGTGCCGCGCCTTATACCAGCGTTAGCAAGATACAAAATGAAGAATGAATAAGAAAAATAAGAAACTCACTCCAGCACAAAAAAGAGCGAAGAAAGCAGAAAAAGCAGATAGACAAAAGAAATATCAGTGGGTATTCATGAATGGTAAACAGGTCAGAATCAAAAGACCAACAACGATTGATGGGATGAGTGTTGATGAATATATTCAAAAAAATGCTGATCCAATATGGCTTCATCAAAATGAGCTGTGGGAATATATGGATGAAAATAAAGATAAAAATTGCTAACAAATGGCTACAGTTGACGGCCCTCGCAGTTTTGCGGTCTATTGTTGCTCAATGTTGAACGATCAACTACTGCTTCGAATCAAGTTCCGTGTGGGCCGCAACTGAGCCAGGCGTTATAGAGAGATATAAAACTTGAAATACCTTAATGAGAGAAAAAATGGATTCAATTGAATACCTTATTTTAATCCCTTGCTGGTATTGGACAATAGCATTTATATTTGGAGTATTTTATTCATTTCGGGGAATTGTAGAAAAAATGATCATGATAGCCAATAATCAGCTTTACTTATCTAATCAGATAGAAACATGGCAAAAAGTTGTAATCATTTACATTCAAGAAGTAATATTGAAATTTTTAATTACAATTTCGAGTTTTATTGCATTTTATGTTGCATGCGAAATTTTTCCATCACCAAATCAAATTGACAGTGTAAGCCCTGGAAAGGCCGTTATCTTAATATTTCTTTTTGTTTGGGGAATAATTGGAATTTGTGGGTATCTGAGTTTCTTTATTACTCGAGGCAAGATACCTGGAATTAAGTAACTCTATAACTAATAAGGATAGATGCGATCCGAAGAATGAGGTCGCTTTCTATCCTTTGTTCAAGAAGCCGCGGACTAAGTTTGAAATGTAATGGGTATTGCTTCAATGGAATCAGGGAAGATGAGTGGAGAGTGAACGTCCGAGGAAGTGATTTGACTTGAAAGTTCCTCTCACCGGTAGTATATCGAGAAACTATTGGTGCTTTTTTATCGAAAAATGGGTTAACTTTAGCAATTTCAGTGAAAATACTAGAATTTTAGGCGAACTGATCCAAATGCTTATAAAAGCGCTGTTAACGTGCTGGGTTAAATAAGTGCCGACTTTATTAACTATGAGTGCTATTCCCGTTGATGAAACATCGGAATAATACTCCATAGATATACCAACTCCCCACCACAATCAGAACAGTATTGTTTCGGTGGTTCAGATGGTTCTACCTTTTTTAGGGTTTCGCCGGTATGATCTTCAATCAGTTTTACAATGGTTTCATGGGGTGTACAACAGTTTGGATTCATAAAACCAAAATGTCGAACCTTCATGAATCCAGACGGTAGAACATGCTGAAGAAAACGACGGATAAATTCCATCACTTCCAGGCGCATTGTTTTCATTTGCTTACTGCTGTGTTTTCGATATTTGAAATAGACAAAACGGTCTTCGACTTTGACAATACGGCTGTTGGAAATCGCTACCCGAAAAACATAGGGTGCGAGATACCGAATGGAGTTATCGGCACTCTCCATAGCCTCGGAGTCGACAACCCAATCCTTTTTCCAGACGGACGAAGGGATCTGTCCGCTTAAACCGGCCTTTTTCATCTCTTTCATAAAAATGGCTCGAAAGATGATGGATAAGGGCTTTTCATGAACAAAGAAATCCTTGCGGGAGGGAATCCACGCGTCACGATTTTCAGAGAGACCGCCACTAACAACAATGTAATGGATGTGCGGATGGTACTGAAGTTGACGTCCCCAGGTTTGCAGTACACCTGTGAACCCGGGGAGACTGGTTCCGATGAAACGCTTGTCCTGAGCCAGTTTTTTCAAAGCCTGTGAGGATGCCTTGAAAAGCGCCTGGTAGACAAGCTTTTGATTTTGTCGTGCAATCGGTCGGATTTCCTCCGGTAAGGTGAACGTGATCATAAAATGCTGGCCACCAACCTGTTTGTTTAACTGTTTTTCAAGCCATGCTTGGGTTTTGTGATATTGACACATAGGACAGTGCCGATTGCCACAGGAACGGGAGATAAAATGCTTTTGGCCACATTTTAGGCAGCGGTAGACCGTTGTTCCGTATTTCCCGGACCGACAGTTGATAATTGCAGCAATCACCTTGCGGTGATGCCCAGGCATATTCGGGTAGCGCTCGATGTATTCGGGGGCGAAGGCCCTGAAGATCTCATTTATCGTGGTCATCTTTCCACTCCTTCATGACAGAGTTGATCAAGCGGAAAGAATCTTCCTGTCCGAATGAAGTGAGGTGGAGGTATTTCATGGTGGTCTCCAGGCTGGTATGGCCCAGATATTTCTGGATGGCCCGTATATGGACTCCTTTTTCCAAAAGATGGGTGGCATATGAGTGCCTCAGGGTGTGGATCGAGACGTAGCGTTTGCTGATTTCGGCTTTGAACTTGGCTCGCCTGAAAGCTCCCTGGACACTGCTTCTGCTCATCGGTTGAGTGGCTGTGGCCGCTCCTGTCCCGCTACGACCGACTGCGGGGAAAAGCCATTTGGGATTTCGATGGGTTGTCCAGTATCGACGCAGCAATAGCAGAGTATCATCAGGAAATGGAACGTAGCGATCCTTCGCCCCTTTTCCCCGGTGCACATGGAGCAGCATCCGATCCGAATCAATGTCGGACACTTGGAGAAACAGCCCCTCATGAAGCCGGACTCCGGTGGAGTATACGGCAACGAAATATGCGTAATTGTGGAAGCGGGTGACCTTTGCTAAAACACGACGAACCTCGGCCACACTGAGGACCGAAGGCAACCGGCTTTCATTCTCGGTCTTGATCAGAGACAAAGTCCGCCAGTCTTTATCTAAAACTTTTCGGTAGAAATAGCGCAGTGCACCATGGGCATTTCGCATACTGGATGCAGACCAACCGACCTTGGTTTTTTGATGGATGAGAAACTGCCGGATCTCATCTTCTGTAATCAAATCCGGGGATTTATTGTAGAAGTCAGAAAGAACTCTGACTTGCCGTAGGTAGGCGAGTCTGGTACTGTCGCTTTTGCCGTTGAGAATAATGGTATCACTCATCTGTCGACAAAGATCCGACTCGTAGAATTTGTACATAACGCATCTCCTTTTCAAATTTTAGTAAACAAGAGAAAAAGAAATGAGTTAAAGCAAAAATGATGATATTAGGCAGGATTAAGGGAAACTAGTACCTTGGTTTGAATATTCTATACTCAATTTGGCAATTTAAGCTGCCTT
>JABGPJ010000149.1 GCA_018645005.1 Deltaproteobacteria bacterium
CAGGCTTGATTTTCTGGTCGAAAATTCGGGGATAAAATCCTTTGTAAATAAGATCTTCAATTTTCTCATACCTGTTGCTGTATATTTCGCTGTAGGAAAAAGGCAAGAGTTTCAGAATTCCAGTTCGTCCAGCCAGGGATTGAGAGATGGATTGAATATATTCGAATTGATTGCTCCCGGTTAGAATATACATTCCGTTTACTTTCTTCGTATCCACAATAGTTTGGATGTATGACAACAACGATGGTACGTGTTGGACTTCATCAATGACAGCACCTTGCGGATATTGCCCCAAAAAACCGCGCGGATCGCTTTCGGCAAATTGACGGGTATCGAGGTCTTCTAACGAGACATAGTCCTTTGACGGAAAAGTCATTTTGGCCAATGTCGTCTTCCCGGACTGCCGAGGACCGGTAATCGTCACGATAGGGAACGATGCGGCCATTTCCAGCAGAACGGTTGTAATTTTACGGGTGATCATCTTGTTTTATTATTTAATTTACTCTTTAGGACTTCTACTCCCAAAGTGTAATATTTTTTGTTTTTTGTCAAGTTTTCCTGTCGATCGCCAGTCGGAGTTTGCCGGGGATACCACAAAGGATCTGGATGTGCGGATGCGGACCGGCTGCACAGAAACGCTCGCAGGCACACAAAGATCTTAAACCAGGAAAACCGCAAGATAGAGCCAATGATGAGCTCTCAGATCAGCTCGGAAGTGACATCAATAGCTGGACATGGGGTAAAGTACATCAGATAGAAAATACAAACCCTATCCGTTTATCACGCTCACGCTTTGAAAAATGTTCCAGTGTTTTCTCTCCATGAACTTTATGAACAGAATAGACAGAATGGAATCATCGTTCTTTAATTTCATAATATGTACTTATTGATAGGAATCTGTTTTAAAGTAACCATGCATGAAAAACTGGGTGGAGGGCGAAACAGGTATTTCTCCTTTTCATGCTGTTGTTTTGTCAACTATACCGGTGCCTGCGAGATATGGCTGATGCAATTGCAATAGCAGCTGAAATCATTCCAGGTCTGCCGAATATCTTTTAGCGTTCAGAGAAGGAGGACTCCTCATGAAAAACTCGATACCAAAACTGTTGTTGTCTCTAATGATAACATGTTCCCTGTTTGTAGTTGCACTGTCGCATCCTGCATTTGCAGTCATAAAACTGGATAAGATCCATTTCATCATTCCCGGTGGAGCCGGTGGAGGATGGGACGGAACTGCCCGGGGAACGGGTGAAGCATTAACAAAGTCCGGTTTATTGAAAAAGGCTTCTTATGAAAACCTATCTGGTGGAGGAGGTGGAAAAGCGATTGGGCATCTGATCGAAACCGCTGAACGACAGCAGCATACCTTGATGGTAAATTCAACCCCCATTGTTGTTCGCTCTTTAACCAAAGTTTTCCCCTTCTCTTTTAGAGACCTCACCCCGATCGCTTCAATAATAAGTGATTATGGTGCTTTAGTAGTCGCAAAAGACTCCAAGTTTAAAAACTGGAACCAGGTCGTGAAAGCGTTTCTGGAAAACCCAAAAAAGGTAAAAGTGGCAGGTGGATCTGTCAGGGGCGACATGGACCACCTGGTAGCAGCGATGGCATTCAAAGCGGCCGGTGGTAACCCCAGAGCAGTTCGCTACATTCCTTATGAAGCAGGCGGAAAAGCAATGGCCGGTTTACTTTCCGGTGAAACACAGATTTTATCCACTGGATTTGGTGAAGCCTTAGCGCTGGCCCGGGCAGGTGAAGTTCGTATTATTGCTGTGACATCAGAAAAGAGACTACCGGAAGCACCCGATGTCCCCTCCTTAAAAGAATTGGGCTACAATGTGACGTTTGCCAACTGGAGAGGCTTCTTTGCACCTCCCGGGATATCAGCTAAAAAAGCATTGAATTATGCCAGATTGTTGAAGGCCATGTACAGCACCCCCGAATGGGAAGCGGTTCGGAAGCGACAAGGTTGGAGTAACCTGTATCAGCCGGGTGTTCTTTTTTATGAATTCCTCGAAGAACAGGAAAAAGTAGTGGGGTCCCTGATGAGGGAATTGGGCTTTTTAAAATAGAAACGGAACGGAGGTAATTAGATGACTCTTCTCAACATTCATAAGGACAGGGTTGGCGCCTTTCTTTTCCTGGTGTTTTCCATAGCCTATGGGATTGCAACTTTCAATATTGAATTAATGTTCTATGCAGAGGAAGAAGCGTTTACAGCACGTACGCTGCCATTTGCTCTTTCCGTAGGCGGTATTGTTGCTTCCATGGCGATGTTGATATTACCTCCGGTTTCCAATTCTGAAGGTAAGGATTTTTCATTCTCGGGGGCCTTGAAAGGGCTGGAATGGAAAAAAGTCGGGCTTCTTGCCGTAACAATGATCTTATATGGATTGACCATCAAGATTATCGGCTTCATTCTGTCTACCATGATATTTTTAATGGCCGGTTTCTGGATTTTGGGAGAACGGCGGGTAAAATACCTGGTTTTGATATCCGTTCCTCTGGTGTTGGCATTCTGGGCAATTATGACTAAACTATTGGAGGTTTACCTGGCACCGGGAAGCCTTTTTTATTTCCTGGGAGTTGTGAAATGATTGATGGTATTCTATCCGGTTTAAGTACTGTCATGATGCCGCTGAACCTGTTACTGGTGTTTATCGGCTGTTTTGCCGGCACATTTATCGGCATGCTGCCGGGTTTGGGCCCCATATCCGCTATTGCCCTGATGATACCGATCACCTATGGGTTTGACCCCTCTTCAGGACTAATCCTGATGGCCGGTGTCTATTACGGGGCTATTTTTGGTGGTTCCACGTCCTCTATCTTGATCAATGCACCAGGTGTAGCTGGAACAGTGGCGACTGCCTTCGATGGCTATCCGCTGGCTAAAAAAGGTTTTCCGGGCAAAGCCCTGGCAATGGCAGCCTACTGCTCTTTCAGTGGCGGAACCATCGCAGCGATCTTTTTATTGGTGGCGGCTCCCGCCCTGGCAACTGTTTCTTTAAGTTTCCAGTCTTCCGACTATTTTGCCTTGATGGTATTGGGACTAACAGCGGTATCGGCCTTTGCCGGCAGGGGCGGGTTTTTGAAAGCAATTTTGATGACGCTTTTCGGCTTAATGCTGGCAACCATAGGCACTGATCGCTCAGCAGGTATTCAGCGGTTTACTTTCGGACGTATGGATCTGGTCGATGGCATCAGTTTCCTGCTTTTAGCGATGGCGACCTTCGCCCTGTCAGAAGCTTTAATGTCTGTTCTGAAAAAGGATGAAATTCCGGATGAACTTAAAAAGGCGACCGCAAAAAAAATTGGTAGTTTGAAAGTCAGCAAAGCAGAGATTAAAGAGGTAGCCCCTACCGTAGCTCGATCTTCTGTTCTGGGATTTTTTGTGGGCGTCTTACCCGGGGCGGGTGCCACCCTGGCATCTTTTCTCGCCTACGGTATGGAAAGAAACCTGGCGAATGACAAAAGGAAGAAAGAGTTCGGCAAAGGCAGCCTGCGGGGTTTGGCAGCTCCAGAAACAGCCAATAATGCTGCTTGTACCGGCTCATTTGTACCGCTCTTGACCCTTGGAATTCCGGGATCAGGTACAACGGCAGTCATGTTAGGCGCTTTAATCTCTTATGGAATTCAACCGGGACCTAGGCTCTTCATTGACAGGCCGGAAGTGTTCTGGTCCGTCATCATTTCTATGTATGTCGGAAATATTATCCTGCTGATTTTAAACCTGCCGTTGATTCCTTATATCGCCAGACTGCTGGCAGTGCCTAAACAGTTTCTGGTACCCATTGTTCTTTTTTTTTCGTTGATCGGCGTGTACCTGGTTTCGTTTAATACCTTTGATATCCAGATGATGGTATTCATGGCGGCTATTGCCTTGTTGCTCAGACTGCTTGATTTTCCTATGGCTCCCATGCTGCTGGGATTTATTCTGGGGGGTATGATGGAGGACAATTTAAGGCGTGCACTGGCTATCAGCGACGGTTCAATCTCGTTTCTCTGGGAAAGACCGATTACCCTTATTATTTTGATTATTACAGTATTAACTTTGCTATCACCCCTGCGCTCTTTTTTTAGTAAAACGCGGCCATCCAAATAGGGCTGAACGTTAGTTATCGTGTTTGGATTACCAGCCGGTTAGTCATAGAAAATCAGGAGAGGGTTTTCTTTGTCTTGAAGTTTGGTGTAGACTTTTTTTGAATCACCGGGAGTTTCGGAAACCGAATTCCAGCTTCAGACATAACGAAAATTTAAAACCAGGGAGTATGAAAATAGCTGCCAATTTGATTTTGGGACGATTCCGACTCCAAAAATTAAAAACCAAGCTGATACTTTTTATTATTATCCTGGTACTTTTTCAGGTCGCTTTGATCGGTATTGTCTCTGTCAATATCATTTCAGATATTACTGAAGAGCAGATCGGTAAAAGAGCCCTTAAAGTTTCACAAACGGTGTCACTGATCCCTGAAATTCGGGAAAACCTGATTAGTGAAGACCCCAAACAGCGGATACAGCAGATCGCAGAAGAGATTCGCAAATCTACCGGTGCCCAGTTTATTGTGGTTGGGGATCACGAGGGCAAACGATACTCCCATCCGATTAAAGAAAGGCTGGGAAAATTTATGGTCGGTGGTGATAACAGACCGGCCCTGGAGGAAGGCAAATCCTATATTTCCAAAGCTGTTGGCACCCTGGGACCTTCAATCCGGGGAAAAGTCCCTGTTTTTGACAGCCAGGGCAAGGTGATTGGAATTGTCTCAGTGGGTTACCTGCTGGAGGATATAAATACGATTACCAGTCAATATCAATATCGCGTCCTGCTGTTTCTACCCTTTTTGATTTTGATAGGGGTCCTGGCTGCTGTTATGATTGCCAATCGTGTAAAAGAAGCCATTTTGGGCCTGGAGCCACGGGAGATTGCCGCTCTGTTACAGGAACGGACAGCTACTCTGGAAACTGTCAAGGAAGGTGTGATTGCGATCGATGCCAGGGGCTTGATTACCACAATCAACAAAACTGCGTTTGAAACGATTGGCCTGAATCCTGATAAACAAGCGCTTGGCAGACCTATTCTGGAAATTGTGCCCCAAACGGAAATGATGGAAATCCTGAAAACAGGGGAAAGCCATTACGACCGTGAATTGGTTATTGATGATAAAGAAATTATTGTCAATCGGATTCCGATTATTAATGAAGGAGCTATCAATGGGGTTGTGGCCAGTTTTCGCAGAAAGGATGAGTTGGATTACCTCGCCAAAAAACTAACACAAGTAGAAAAGTATTCTGAACTGTTAAGGATTCAAACCCACGAGTATTCCAATAAACTATATACTATTTCCGGGTTGGTGCAGATCGGTCATTACCAGAAAGCAATCGATTTAATCAGTAGTGAGACATCAGGGTATCAATATCTAATCAATTTTCTGATGGAGGTAGTTCCCGATCCGAATCTGGCAGGCGTGATCCTGGGGAAGTACAGTCAGGCCAAAGAACTGAATGTCACTCTGAAGATAGACCCGGACAGCAGCATGACGGATATCCCCTGGCATATCAGCAGGGAAGGGATCGTGACGATCGTTGGTAACATGCTCGATAATGCATTTGAAGCCGTAAAGAATCTTAAAGAATCCAAACGTCTCGTGAATCTATCCATGACAGACCTGGGAAACGACCTGATCTTTGAATTTGACGATGCCGGACCTGGCATCGATCAGAATGATTATGAGAAGATTTTTGAAATGGGATTTTCCACCAAAATAGGAGAAGGATACGGAACCGGCCTGTATCTGGTGGACCGGGCTCTCAAAAAACTGGAGGGCAGCATCAGTATTACTTCCTCCGATTTAGGTGGAGCAGCGTTTACAGTAATCATTCCTAAAAATGAAAGGAGTTGAGATGGACCCGGTGCAAGTGCTGATTGTGGAAGATGATAAACGGGTTGCGGATATTCAAAGATTGTTTACGGAAAAAGTCCCCGGCTTCACAGTCATTGGGATATCGCACGCGCTCCAGGAGGCGGAAGAGATGCTTACAGTCCTTAAACCCGACTTGGTTTTGTTGGACATCTACTTTCCTGAAGGCAACGGTATTGATCTGCTCTGGAAAATCAGATCGGAATACCGCTCAACTGATGTTATTCTGATCACAGCGGCCAAAGAGGTTAATATCGTACAGGAAGCGATTCGGGGAGGCGTCTTCGATTATATCTTAAAACCCATCGAGTTCAGTCGGTTTCAAAACACCCTGGGCAAATTCTATGAATACCGTGCCAAAATTAAGGAGATCAAAACCATTGATCAGCGGGATGTGGATGGCTTACTGCATCCGGTTAAGCCTGAAAGGTCATCACAAGATTCTATGCCTAAGGGTATCGATGCCATTACCCTGGAGAAAATCATCAAGGTGATGGATAGTGTCACAACCGATGGCATCAGCGCCGGGAAGGTTGGAAAACTGGTTGGTGTGAGTCGGACAACTGCCAGAAGATACCTGGAATACCTGGTTGCCGGGGGGACGATCGATGCGGATCTGTCATATGGAACCGTGGGCCGGCCTGAACGAATCTACTTGAAAGTATAAACCCACCCACTATTCGGTTAACGGTAACCGGAGCCGTCTTTTACGTTAATAATACCTTCAATATAGACCTCACTGTCCTGAAATTTCAGTGAAAGCACCTGCCCTGGATTATCCA
>JABGPJ010000063.1 GCA_018645005.1 Deltaproteobacteria bacterium
TTTTTTGGTACAATTGAGATGTTTATCGCCAAGTTAATAATTTCTCAACTCTAAGCGTCTTCAAAAAAGGCAGGATTCCGATCCCAAGCTTAACCGTCTGCAGCGAGTTATCAATGGCGGCTCGGTTATTCAGGTTGAAAACACAGCGCTTCTTGATGGTGGTTTTGTCTCGACCTATACAGATATCACAGATCTTAAACGAACCGAACAACAGATTTCTCGGTCTCTGGAAAGGCAGTCATTGCTCAGGCGCCTTCTCTCTATTCCCATCCAGCAACTCACGCTTGAAGACGCTTTAAACCAAGCTCTGAAGTGCATTCTTGATATATCATTTGTCGCCATTCAAACCAGGGGAGTTATTTTCCTGATGAAAGAGGATGGCAGTGGATTGAACATGATTGCCCAATCTGGATTACACCCCGAACAGCTCACAATCTGTAAATTTGTTCCCAACGGCACCTGCATGTGCGGCCGTGTGGCAGTGTCCGGGAAGAGCCAGTTCGCCAGCCATGTAGGCGAACAGCACGATATAAGGTACAAAGGAATGAAGGATCATGGGCATTACTGCATTCCAATCCGATCTGAGGAAAAAACATTGGGTGCCATCGCGCTCAGTGTACCGGCAGGGCATCCGGATAATAAAGACGAGCTGGAAATGCTACAGACCATCGGCAATACACTAGGTCTTATCGTGGAGCGCAAAAAAGCACAGCTAGAGTTATTAAAACTCTTCACGGCAGTGCAACACAGTTCAGCAATCATTGTTGTGACCGACGCCGATGGAATCATTGAATATATCAATGAAAAATTTACAGACATAACTGGGTACTCGGAGCAAGAGGCATTGAGCAGAAAAACGAATATTTTGCGTTCTGAAGAAACAAAAATCGATCAGTACCAGGATCTGTGGTCAACATTGAATGCGGGAAACGATTGGAACGGAACCTTTCTCAATCGGAAAAAAGACGGGACGCATTTCTGGCAGAAATCTTCCATCTCACCCATTAAAAACAGTAAGGGTCAAATCACGAACTTTGTCAGCGTCGGAGAGGACATCACCGAACAGAAAATCGTGTTGGAGGAGCGGGACAATGCAATGCACCTGATCGGTGATAGCATTCAATACGCCAGTCGCATCCAGCGTTCGATATTGCCGATGAAAGAGGTCTTTAACAAGGCAGTGTCAGACTATTTTGTGCTGTGGGAGCCCAGGGATGTGGTTGGTGGGGATATTTACTGGCATCGTGCCTGGGGCTCCGGTTCATTGATCATTTTAGGTGACTGTACCGGTCACGGCGTCCCCGGTGCTTTCATGACCTTGATTTCTAATGGTGCTCTGGACGAGGCATATCTGGAAACCCCGCCCGGCGATCCAGCGACCTTGCTGCAACGCATGCATCAGTTAATCCAGCAATCATTGGGCCAAGGCAAGGATCAGAATGGCAAGTCTGATGATGGCATAGAATTGGGAGCCTGTTTCCTGAAAGGTAACGGCAGAACCCTCGTCTTTGCAGGTGCCCGATTTGACCTGTTCATCCTGCAGAACGGCGAAGTCGAAATCATCAAAGGGACCAAAGCAGGCCTGGGTTACCGCGAAACGCCATATGATGTTCAGTTTACAAACCATGAGGTCGAGCTTTCCCCGGACCAGACATTTTACATGACCTCCGATGGCTTGATCGACCAGGTTGGCGGAGAAAAGAGGCGGGGTTTTGGCAAACGGCGGTTTACATCGTTGATCTCCTCCCTGGCGGATGTACCTCTATCTGAACAAGGCCCTTTGGTCCTACAGGCACTTGTTGAATACCAAGGTGACGAAAACCGACGGGACGATGTATCAGTCATTGGTTTCAATCCAAAACAGACTGCCGTCCGTATCAACAGACCCAAAACCTCAGAATTGAGTCCGCTCCCGCTTGTCGACTGTCGGCTGATAGATGAAGATCATCGAAAACTCTACACTTTTATAGACAAGCTGAAACAGTCCATCGACAGTGGCAAAGGCAAGACTTCCGCTCTGGAGATAATAGGCGAACTCGCTTCGTATACGCAATGGCATTTTCGTCATGAGGAGCGGTTGATGCAAGAGTACGGCTACCCGAATCAGGCTGAGCATGAGACGACTCACAACCAACTGATTGATCAGGTTTCGGAGGTAATAAGGGGTATCCAGGATGATGAAAAGGATATCTCAATAGATCTGATGCAGATTTTACAGGAGTGGTTGAAAAACCATATCCTGGATTCTGATAAACAACTGGCGGATTTTTTAAACAGTCTTGGTGGATTACATGATGTTAACGAGGAGCAGCTTGACGAACCAGCCGACCAGGCAAGTTCCGGTCAGAATTTTTTTGTTCTGGATGATTCGTTACTGGTTGGATATAACGTCATTGATGGTGACCACCAAAAACTGGTCGATATCATGAACAAGCTCAATAATGCTCTTGTTAACGAGAGAGGGAGAGAAGAAATAACCGAAACGCTGAATCATTTGACCGACTACACCGCCTGGCACTTCCGCCATGAAGTCAGGTTGATGCAATCCAATGAATACCCGGACTTGGACAAACATAAAAGAGAACATGAGCTGCTCATTTCTCAGCTCCAGGAAATTCAAGAGTCATTCAAGGATGATCAAGAAACGCCTTTTAAGTTGAATGCGCTTCTCAAAAGCTGGTTAATTGACCATATCAAGAAAGTTGACAGAGAATTAGCCGCTTTTATGGTATCCAGATGATATATCCACTATGCATCATAATCAATCAACCGGAGAGAGTAAATGATTGCTGAAGAGATGCTTTACTTTAGAGAGATCTTGGCCGACAGGGGAATACAGTTTTGTTACTGCGGTTATATAACGGAAGATATCCTTTCCGGGATCGGCAGCTCTCTCAAACAAAAATTGGCAATGGAAAACACAAACAGGGAGGTTGCAAGGGCCGTCTTCTCCCTCTTTGTTGAGCAGGTGCAGAATGTGATTCGCTATTCAGCAGAAAAAAAGTTGAGCGCAGCGGATTCCGGTCTTTCTGATGTTGAGTTGCCATTTGGCCTGTTCTCAGTTGGAAAGAAGGATGATTACTATTTTGTAGCCTGTGGTAACATGATACCCACTGGAGATGTGGAACGACTGCGGGGAAATCTCATCAAGATCCAAAACATGGATAAATCTGAACTCAAAGCCTTGTATAAAGAGATCCTCAGAGGTAAGACGCCGGAAGGAAGTAAAGGAGCCGGGGTTGGTTTTATTGACATTGCCCGCCGGACTACAAAAGGCCTCGAGTTTGATTTTCACGAAATAAACTCAGAATTCGCTTTTTTTGCTTTGAAAGCTTATATCTAGCTATATTTATTTAACATTATATGGTTTAAAACCGATGGATAATATAAAAATCAATCGTACTGAACGGTCTCCCGATATCGATTTCAATTTCCAGAATAATGTTTTCAGCATTCGAGGTGAATCATACCCGGAAGATGTCCCAGCCTTTTTTGGCCCGCCTATCAGCTCTCTGGAAAGCTATTTAGATGGGGTTTCGGAAGGAAATGTCGAGTTTAACTTTGAACTGATTTATTTTAACAGCACCAGCGCTAAAGTGATGATGAAACTGTTTGACTTCCTGGATGAAACAGCCCGGAAGGGAGTGAATATCGCCATTAACTGGTTCTACGAATCCGACGATGATAACATGGAAGAATTGGGGATCGAATTTGGAGAAGACCTGGAGGCTGCTGCATTTAACCTGAAACCTATTGAAGCCTGAGATGAGTTACGAAATCTTTGATGAGGAAATGGAGGCCATTCAGAGGGCAGAAGTTTTTCTGGAATCCCGTAATATCAGTTCACAAGTTGTGGAGAAGGCCTTTAAAACCCTTTTAAAGGATTATGGAAAGCTATTCAAATCGGTCAAACGTCTAATGCGACTTTCTGACCGGAACGAGCAGAAGCTGAAGGAGGTTACCACATCCCTGGACGAGAAGAACAACATGCTGGAAGACCTCTCCGGAAAGCTGGCCAAATACCTGTCCCCACAAGTCTATGAATTAATTTTCAGTGGAGCTAAGAAAGTCCAGCTGACCACCGATCGCAAAAAACTTACGATCTTCTTTTCGGATATTAAGGATTTCACAGCCACAACAGACGACCTCGAACCGGAGGATATTACTTTCCTGCTCAATGACTACCTGACTGAAATGTCAGAGATTGCCCTAAGGTATGGAGCGACGATTGACAAATTTATCGGAGATGCCATCCTGATATTTTTCGGGGATCCCGCCACACGCGGCGTTCGCGAAGATGCCATGGCCTGCGTGCAGATGGCCATCGAGATGCAACGCCATATGATGGACATCCGTACCAAATGGAAAGAGATGGGTTATACCAGACCTTTTCATATGCGGGTGGGGATCAATACCGGTTTCTGCAATGTGGGTAATTTTGGTAGTGCTGATCGGATGGACTACACCATCATCGGAGGTGAAGTAAACCTGGCATCCCGTTTGGAAGGTGTCGCGGATCCAGACGGGATCACCCTTTCCCACGAGACCTATACACTGGTCAATGATTTCATCAATGCCGAAAAGGGCGAGTCAATCTCCGTCAAGGGTATTCGCCGAAAAATCACACCTTATAAAATAACCGGAATTTTTAACGATACCAATGAAGAAAGACGATTTCTACGTTCAGACCGGAATGGCATAAAGATTTTTGTCGATTTTGACAAACTGGATGAAGAGAGCCGTTCCCTGGCAATCGATGATATGAGGGCCGCAATCAAAAGATTGAGCAAATTGGACGAAAAGACAGATAATTCCGAATAATGTAGCCTAATATGTACATCCACAAGTCTGTTTTAAGAGGCTATTGGATTGCTATAGAAAAAGTGTCATACCAGTCCTACAAATATTGTTTCCTGCAAAATTTAACCTGAGAATAGGAGCCGGATCATGGCGTTTATTGATTGGAGTGAGGACTTGAGTATCGGATTCAAAGAAGTCGACAACGACCACAGGAAACTTGTCGATATGGTTAACAATATCCATGATACGATCGGCCAGGAACTAGTTACGGATATATTGATTGAGTTACTGGAAGAGCTTTTAAGTTACACCAGCTGGCATTTTAGACACGAGGAGCGCCTCATGCAGATTCACGGTGATCCCGAAATGCCGAACCATAAGCAGGAACACGAAGATCTGGAGCAACAGGCAACAGAATTGTATGAAAAGTTTCTGGGCGGAGATAATAACGTTCCTGCTATGCTTTTGCCGTTCCTTAAGACCTGGTTATCCGATCATATTGTTGGTACTGACAAAAAGATGGGCCAGTTTTTAACACAGCAAACAGAAGGAACGACTAATTCAACACCCATTCAGTGGACGGGTGATTCCTGAGACAATGGACAGCAATCTCAGGGAGCTTATCGTCTCAAACTATCGGATAATGTATCAGGTGTCAGAGCGCTTTATTACTGTGTTTAGGGTCCACTATATTATTCTCTATCTATCCGACAAGCCAAGCGCATAAAAGCCGGACCTCCCCAGAACCTCACCTGCGATCACCAATAACGCTGCAATCGGGATTAACGCTGCCCATGGCTCTGAATTCGCGGTTATCAGGACAAGCATCGCAAACAGGACACCCAGGCCTGAACACCCCAATCCCAGCATCGTCAGAGATTTGTACTGCTTGATATTTGCCTCGTTTTCTGACGAGGCTGATACCATATTACTGATATGCCTGCCTTTATCCTGCTTTAACCTTGAAAACAGGGGCCATTGCTGAACGAATCGCAGGAACAGTATCGCAATAAACAGGTAACCGAGCATGTTCAAAATTTTGGTTACCAATGGCTCGACAGATCCGCTTGAGAGAAAGATCAGAAATGAGCTGACAATCCCAAAAATGACAACACTCCCAAAAAAACTCGTGAAGGTGTTTAGATCGGTCCATCCCGGCCGTCCGGTTGCATAATAAATATTCGCCATACTCAACACGGCCACAACGCCAACAAGAGCGGTTATCCAGGACAAAAATGTGCTGTTTCCATCTCCTGATTCCACTAAAAATGTCACCAGCCAGAGAGCGCAATATGCCGATGTCAACACAACTTCACGACTGAGCCAGGATGACCTGATATTCTTTATTGCCGACGGTGCTCTGAGCGGATTCCCGAGGTGAAAAAGGGAAATCAGCATCCCCGCGATAACAACCGGCCCTGCAAAAAACATCGCAAAAACGGCAAGTCGTCGATTCGCATCAAAATCCAGATTGCCTGCCATAAACGTGCGATATATGGCAAAAAAGAGCACCAGACCCACAGACAACTGCACCAGTATACTATTCGCTATCAAAGACCACTCTTTGCGTAACATGTGTACGTATCTCCAAGAAATCTGTTTTAAATAAGGTAATAAATTGAAGGAGCAGTCCCTTTGTCCTCAAGAAACCGCATGACCTTTCGTTTCTTCAATAGTTGTGCAACCTCACTATCACTATCTTCGATATCCCCAAAAAAGCGGGCTTTTGCCGGGCACACATCGATGCAGTTCGGTTCCAGGCCCTGATCGATCCGGTGGTGGCAAAAGGTGCACTTGGAGACCGTTCCTTTCTGCTGTGGATCTATACCACTGTCACCCAGCGGGTATGTGGAATAGTATTCCGGCTTTTCGTCGTTGTAAGTCCGGACGTTGCTGTATGGGCATGCCATAATACAAGCCCGGCATCCAATACAATCATCATAATTCTGCATGACGATTCCATCCTCGCGGACATAGGTCGCTTCTGCCGGACACGCCTTGACACAGGAGGGATTCTCACATTGTTGACAATTCAGGGTTAAAAACTGCATTTCCAGATTCGGAAAGGTCCCGTACGTTGTATCCATGGAGTCTCCGCCATAAGTCAACACCCGGTTCCACCAGACATGATTGGGAAGATTATTCCCGGACTTACAGGCCAGCGCGCAGGTGTGGCAACCGATACATCGCTTTATATCCACCAGCATGCTATATCTTGTTTGTTTCATTTAGTTTACCGTTTCAAATAATCGATCGAAATAGGATGTTTTTCGGGTTCTTATGCTTGTCGGACTTCACAGAGCACATCGTAAAAACACTGATTATAGCTTGTTGTATTGACGTGATCTGTCGTCAGTTCCTGATAGGAGCCTTCCTTGAATTGATCGCGCTGCCATCCTTTTGGCGCCGTCACCATTCCGGGGCGCTGCCCTTCGCTCAATACCGCCTTCAGCACTACCCGCCCCCTGTCATTAAACACTTCCACCATATCACCGGTTTCAATCCGCCGCTCTTTGGCGTCTTTGGGGTGGATTTTCAGTTCCGGTTCCGGGTCCAGTTCTCTGAGCCAGGGCGATTCATGCCATTGACTGTGAAGCCGCCAGCGCTGGCGAATGGTATGAAACACCAGCGGGAATTTCTCAATCAGCGGATTATCCGGCCAGGCCTCAATGGGTGGTTCAAATTCCGGCAGGTGCTCCTTGCTCTGGTCGACCATCACGCCACAATTCACCCTGGGTTTTGGATTTTCCAGGTAAAACTCCAGCCTTCCGGAAGGTGTCGGAAATTGATCTCCGTGCCAATTGATCCATTCGCTCGGCAGTGTCTGGATGACCTTTTCCTCTTGCAGCCGCTCCCAGGTCAACCCGCTGTTACGGGCTGAATCGGTATTGATGAGTATCTGCACCAGTTCTTCATCGGTGTGGTTGTAGTGTTCTCCCAGTCCCATTTCCTTTGTGATTAACCGGAAAATATCCAGATCCAACTTGGATTCAAATGCCGGTTCCACCGCTTTTTCACTAAGCGTTGTGTTGGGCTGGTCAGGACCTTGTGCGAATTCCAGTCTTTCAAACCAATGGGAGGCAGGCAGGACGATATCGGCGTACCTGGTGGTATCCGTTTCCACCAGGATCCACATGCGATACAGTTAACAGCCGGTCCGTCAAACGGTGTGGCTACCTCCCTTGTATAACCGCGACTCTTGTATCCGATAGCGGATACGCCCACCACTTCACGACATACCCTGACGCATTGGCCACAGAGGATACACCCTTTCTGGTTATCCTCAAATCGAGATTTTTCAACCCCTATCCGTGCTGCAAGCTCATTCAATGTCGAGCTGTATGGGTTCGGGAAGGGACCGTTCAAAAAATGGTATCTGATACTTCGGCTTTTCTCCATTATAAGCAATATAGTGCGCATTTGGTTGACTTCAGCAAAAAAGAAAGATAGCCTTTATCTAAATACGCAATATATTGCTTAATCATAAGGTGAATATGGATCAAATTTCAATTGGTAAAACAATCAAAGAGCGACGAAAATTTCTGCGGATTGATCAATTGTCTTTCTGCGACATTGCTGAACTCTCCCAACATACGCTGAGTAGCATCGAAAATGGAACAGGCAACCCATCCCTTTCAATGCTGATCAAAGTCCTTGATGTATTGGGAATGGAGCTGAAAATCGACATTAAGAGAGTTGACTGATGGGGAAAAAAGCAAGGGTATATCAGAATGGTATATTGGCTGGTACATTGGAAAAAAAAGCCAACGATCACTATATTTTCGAATATGACTTCACCTATTTTCATGATCACTCTAAAGAACCCGTCAGTTTAACGCTGCCAAAGTCCAAAAGGATTCATGTAAGTAACCACCTGTTTTCTTACTTTTATGGTTTGCTTGCCGAAGGAAACTTAAAGGCACTTCAATGCCAGAAACTCAAAATAGATGAAAACGACGATTTTACCCGTCTGATTAAAACCGCTCATATAGATGTTATCGGATGTACAACCATTAAAGAGATCCCCGAATGAATCCCTGCCCATCCTGCCTGAAAGAAGTCAGACAAAAGGATAGTTTCTGTCTAAAATGTTCAAAAGAGCTGTTTGGTGGAAATAGAAAGATAAAACCGCTTCTGAGCTTCGATAAGCAGCAATACGTTTCTTTTAAACGGGACGCCTCTGGAAGTTTTTCTATTTCGGGTGTTCAGGATAAAATTTCACTATCAATCCATGAAGACAGCCTGACACCAACGAAAACCGGCGGTTTATATATCTTAAAACCGGTTCCGACACTAGAGGTCCCCCTATTTCAAAATGATATCCCCGCAAATGAACATCTGACTATGCAATTGGCCAAACAGGTTTATAAGATCAAAACAGCATCCAGCTGCCTGGTACGTTTTAATGATGGTGAACCGGCTTATTTAACAAAAAGATTCGACATTTCGGATGATGCAAAGATCGCGCAGGAAGATTTTTGTCAATTATTGAATATGACCGAGGAAACACATGGTCAAAACTATAAATACGATTCCAGTTATGAACAGGCAGCTTCAGTTGTAAAAACTTACTGTTCAGCTTCTCAAATTGAAAGTGAAAAATATTTTTTTTTGCTGCTGTTCTGCTATCTGTTTTCCAATGGAGATGCCCACCTCAAAAATTTCTCCCTTCAGCAAACCCCATACAATGATTATATCTTAGCACCAGCCTATGATCTGATTTCAACATCAGTCCACTTCCCTGATGAGGCGCGTACTGCTCTCGATCTGTTTTCAAACTATGAATCTGATAGTTTCAGAGCAAACGGCTTTTATAAAAAATTCGATTTTCTTACACTGGCAGAGTTCATGGAGGTGAAAGAAAATCGGGCTTCTTCTTTTATTGACAGGTTTTTTGCAGAATATGAAAATGCCTTGGAATTAGTCCACCGCTCATTCCTTAGTGATGAAGCAAAAGAGCGCTTTTTAGTACTGTTTAATGATAGGCTGAAGGCGATTGAAAGCTGATGGCCGACTCTCTGTCCGGGTAGTTGGAACCTGAGGCGAAGGCCTTCGTTGACGACTACCCCCAAACTTCCAGATGGTCATGTCGTTTGATGTCGCGCTTGATTGTCAAGGAGAGTAATGGATCCAATTTCATTTCCGTCAGCAGTTCTTTGACCGACTGTTGATCGGAGGCAGTCAACTCCGCGTAGGCTTTCTGCATTCTTGCCAACAGAAAAAACCGCCATGGCTGGGACGGGGCCCGGACCTTTACTCCCCGAAAATCAAATTCAATCATTCCCAGGTTTCTCTTGACCAACGGCTCGCCTGCGACCGGATTATTGGACTCGATCTACCGGTTTATACATTCAGCCACGGCTAAAGACTCTGGTACAAAATCTTCCCCGATCTTGCTTAAAATTGCTTTCAGCGTTTCCGGAATATGATCGTTTTCAATGAATGTTTCACTCATGGTCGGATATTCACCCATATCGCTTTCAGATCGATTCATACGTTCTGTCCAGCGAAAAACATGAAACGCGCTCTTTTTCATCAACATGGATGGGTATGGGTCGCGAGAGAGATGGCCATAAAAAGGGGCGATTAGACCAAAATCTGCAATGGAGGGCTTGCCGCCCAACAGATACGGATATATGGAAAAGTGCTTATTGAGCAGAACTAACAACTCCTCGTAAGCCGATTCCACTGCTGAAGATGTCTCCTGAGTTGCGCCGAGATCCCGACAGGCCTGCCACAACTCGTCCATGAACACCTTCAGCCGGGCTTTCGGGTCGCCGTCCCGGGGATGAAACAAGGTTGAGAAACCCTGCTCAAGAAAATAATCATTCTCTTCCCTGTAATTCCAACGATAATGCATAGCCGGGCGCATCAACCCTTCCAGGCCCATTACATCAAATAGCAATGAAACAATTTTCTGCTTGGGCGTTTCCGGTAAAGCGGATGAAATATGTGATTGTTTTTCAAAATGATCAATGATCAAAGTACTGTCCTGAATGAACTCGCCATTCGGTAATTCAAGTGTGGGCAACTTCCAACGGTGAACAATCGGCAATACATCATTGACATAATGTTCCGTGGTTGGAGCTAACTCCTTATGGGGAATTCCCTGTTTTATCAAATAAGAGCGCGCCTTTCCTGTGAAAAGCGAATAAGGACCGCCGTAGCCCTCAAAGACGCAGGCTTGACGTCTGCGGCTACTCATGCCAGAGATGGCGTGTCTGTAATAGAAGACGAGATAGCGATTTCCCACCAAAGAAGCCGCCGACAAGGGGTGGACTTTCCGGAGGTTGACATTATCGATATCTGGCGGTGGGTCCTGAAGCGAATTCAACCGGCTGGCGCTGACCCGGGCAATGTTCCGCGCCGGCAGATACAACTGCTGGCGATCTCATTCGAATGTCGAGTGAATCCGGTCTGGCCCATGCCCAATTTAATCCCCATGTTAACCGAACTGTCAAAGAAAGGAGTTCGCTCCGGCATCCTGTCCAATGCGCAATTCTATACCGAGTTGATCTTAACTGAGCTTTATGAACGAAAAATGACCGAATTGGGTTTTGATCCGGATCTTTGCTTCTGGTCGTATCTTCATGGAAAAGGCAAACCATCCCTCTCTTTTTTCAATCTCCTGCGTGACCTCCTGAACGAAAAACACGCAATCAAGCCGCAGCAAACACTCTATGTCGGCAATGACATGCTCAAAGATATTTTGCCGTCAGCCACCATCGGCTGGCGAACGGCTCTCTTTGCCGGTGATGGCTATTCACCACAAACTTCATGTTGAGCCGGGACCTGTGTGTGATTGAACGGGTTGGGAGTAGAAAAACCCACCGGGAGGTGGCGTCAACGACCGCCCTCGGAAGACGGCCACGTTCGAAGCTGCAAGCTTCACTTCTCACCGTCGAGAATGAGTTCAATTATATTCAGGTCTCGGCTCTGTTAGGGGAGCTGAGTAACCGTCAATCCACATAACTCATGGCGCAATTACCTCAGCACGTTTGAGTCGTTCCTGATAGGTTTGTTTGAGCTGAAGTTTGGATAGCTTTCCACTTCCCAGTCGGGGTAGCGGATCCGTTTGGATCCGAATTTCCTCCGGAATCTTGAAGCCGGCCAGCCTGCTGGACAGGAATTTCCTTAAGTCTTCTTCGGTCAGATGATAGTCGGGTTTGGTGCCAACCATGGCTACCAGCTTTTCTCCCAGGGCGGGATCCGGTATACCAAACACAGCTGCTTCAATGACTTCGGGGTGCTCGTAAATGGCAAATTCAACCTCGCGGCTGCTGATATTTTCTCCCCCCCGGATAACAATCTCCTTAATTCGATCTGTAATAAAAACATCACTATCCTCATCCATATAGCCCATATCGCCTGTGCGAAACCATCCACCTTCCAGCATGGCCCGAGTCGTTGCCTCTTCGTTCTTCCAATAACAGCGGAAATTCGAAGCGCTTTTAAGGCAAATTTCGCCTTGCGTTCCGGTTGGGAGGTCCTGTCCGGATGGATCCACGATCCTGGCTTCCACCAGGGGTGGCATCGGTCCACCGACGCTGGCCGGTTTTTTCAGGTAGTTTTCCGCGTTGTTATGTGTCCCCAGGGCTGATGTTTCGGTTAATCCATAAGTGGTTACAGTGATGTGACGTCCCATGCGTTCGGCGATGAATTTTAAGTGTTCCGGCGGTCATTGGGCCCCGCCAGCCCCTAGAGTGGATAGACTACTGGTATCGGTCTTCTCAAAGAGAGGAGAATTAACCAGTTGCCAGGACATGACGGGCGGCCCCATTGAGCGAGTGATCCGCTCTTTTTCGATGAGTCGCAGTCCCTCTTCGGCATTCCATTTGTACATCATTACTATTTTCATTCGTGTGGAAAATCCAACAAGAAATCCCCCCAGGAGGCCCGTGACATGGAACAGTGGAACCGACAACAACACTGCTTGACGAAACTGGGTTTTGAGTTGATCTGCCAGATCCGGTGCTACAGCTGCGACCCCCATTATTGGCGCCTGCCAGGACATCAGTGCACTGATCACGGCGCGATGAGTGGCCACTACTCCCTTTGGCTTTCCGGTTGAACCGCTTGTGTACATGATGTAGGCATCATCATCCGGGTGGATCTCTACGTCGGGGAATTCGTCCTGTGTGTGCTGCAGCAGGAAATCAGACAGAGGTAAAACACCGGCGGGCAGATCTTCATCAAATCGTGTTACCAGGAGTGGGATTTTCAGATCTCTGATATGAGGGAGTAACTGGTTCATCCGTTGTTGATCCGCCAGAATGAGGCGGGGTTCACAATCCTCGATACCATACGCCAGCTCTTTTCCCTGCCACCAGGAATTCATCGGAACAGCCAGGGCGCCAATAGCTGTTATCGCCATAAATGCAAGGCAGTATTCCGGGCAGTTGCGCATGACAATCACAACCCGGTCCCCTTTCCTGATGTTGAATTTCGTCATCAGCTGTTCCGCAAAACCAGCAGCAGCCCGATAGACTTCATCAAATGTGTATCTTTCATCCTGGTAAACGAGAAATGTATTGTCATCCTCAGGATACCACTCTTTGAGCTTCTGAATGTAATAATGATCTTCATCCAGACTGGATGTATACACCTCTCTCAAGTTGCTGGGTGCGTTGGCAAATACCGGATATTCAATACCCCGAATGGTCTCCATTTTTGTTTCATATGGAGCACCAGGCTTTGTCACTTCTGAAACTAACTGTTGTATTAACTTATCCATGTTGAACCATGTTTTTTTTAGTATCCATTCAGAATGTCTTCACCACGGAGACACGAAGTACACGGGGAAAAGACTTTTATGTGATTCGATTAAGATGTTTGTTACAAAAACGCCAAAATGGTGTTGTTCGTATTTTCAGTTGAAACCTTTTAAACTCTGTGGCTCTGTGGTGAATAGTTACTTTTTTACCGGATTGAGGAGTTTCAACGTTCCTTTTTGTCACCAGGGCTCCGTACCATCTTCAGCAGATAACGGACGATTTCCTTAACATCATATTGTATCTGTTGCCAGGAGACGTTTTCCACAATATGCCACCGGATCACCGATTGGCTGAAGGTCCCCAGAACCATATTCTGAAAAAGCCGGCCGTTCACTTCCTTCCTGATTGAACCGTCTGATTTCCCCTCTTCCAGACTTCCAGCTATTCGAGCGAACAGTTTCTGCAACGGATCATATGCTTTCGATTTATAAAAATCACGGCTATAGACACCATTCATCACCAGAATTTTACTGAAATCCGGATGCTTCACGGCTATCATCAAAAAATCCGTCAACATCCGTTCCAGCTTGATCAGCAGTGGATTGTCCTGTTCTGAATGCTTGCCACTTCCCGGGTCAGATGCGTCGAAACCATCATTAATTCGCTGAAACCCTTTTATAAAACATGTATTGAGCAATTCCTCTTTGTTCTTGAAATACCAGTATGCCGAGCTGTCTGCGACTTTCGCTTCCTTAACCACATCCTGTATCGTCGAATCATCGTATCCTTTTATACCAAACACCTTTTCTGCGGCCTCTAAAATCCGTTGTTCTTTGTCCTGTTTTTTATGGGTTATTGCTGGCGCAGGTGAAATTAGTGCTTCGATCAAATCCATTAAGTCATCAAAATCATCAACCAAAGGGGTCGTACTTTCCCCAATATTCAATCTCAGATTTCCCATTCCGATGCTAGCAGCGATCATACCCCGAATCACCGGGATATGGAGCGCCTCGTCAAAATCACCTCTGCTGATTCCCTTCTTCAATATTCGGTGAATAATCCCGAAATAACGTCGAATATGGACCTCGTAAGCCTCATGTTTCCAGAATGAAAACTTGGAACGACATTGAAAAAGCGAAATCTGAGTGATGTCTGTCTCCTTATCCGCGCGGTTTAAAAGAAACCAGATGAACCTTCCCAATTGACTCAGCGGCTCACGAATTCCTTTCAAATCCTCTTCAAGCTCATTCATCGAGTCACCAATATTGTCCCCCACTACTGAGAACATCAGATCTTCTTTGTTCTTAAAATAGTGATAAATATTTGAGCTGTGGACACCAACGTCGGATGCGATTTCCGAAATGCTCGCATCCATCCCTTTTGTCGACATGATCGTTTCTGCTGAACGAAGAATCTGTTTCCGCCGTTTCTCTGATTTCTCCTTTCTGGCCAGTGTCGATCCCTTGTCGGATGAATTTAATGCCTGTTTCATGGTCTGTTTAGCCTATATTGGATGGAATAATAATCTAGTTCAATTGCTGCCAAAATCTCTTCCAGATTAAGTGGTCAGTCGAGATATTGTAACATAACTTACTGTTTAATATGCTTATAAATTTTGATTTAACCATTGGTGGGAAATATGACGTTTTGAAATATAATTAGTTATCAATGATGTTTTACAGTTATCAAGTATCATTCAAATTGTAAATACTTTAATAATTTTAATTTAATCTGCTTTTAAGTATTTGTTTAATAAGGTTATTCATTTTTTTGTTGACATATTTCCTGTCTATGACATTATTCCAATACCAATTGATTATATGTCAAAACTTGAAGAATTCAAAATCTACAAGTCTTGCTTGGATTACAATCAGGCTCTGATCATTTGTAAATATTTATCGCATGGCAAGGGCTAATACCCCAGGCGACGTGTTTCCTTGACGCAAACGGGAAACACTTGGCCGCTTGCGGCGGTTTGCATTCAAGTAAGTTTTTTTTCTAACGAAAAGCGATTAGATGTTAGCTGTTTGAAGCTTTTGCCAATCGCTTAAAGCTAAAGCCTAAAGTTGAATACACCTCCGCTTGCAGCGGGGATTTTTTTATTAACCGGGGACGGGAGCAACATGATGAGGCAACAGGGAGAGGATCAGAAAACAATGGACCGTTTTATCCAGTGGGCCTTGTACGGCGCAGGATTTCTGATGATCGTTTTTCAAACAGTGATTATCTGGGTTCCAATTTTAGGTCCTTTGATGAGCCAGAACACGCATCTTGGTTTTTGCTTTGGAATCATGTTCCTGGTATTGGCCTCAAAATCGAATGTGTTGTTTCTGAAATGGATATACATTATATGCATTCCGATCAGCATTGGATTGGTTGTATATATGGCAGTGCATGTTGAGCGATTAACGATGTTTGCCGGTTTTCCTGAATTCCTCGATGTGATCATCGGCATCATAATGGTCGGGTTTGTATTATTTATTGTTTGGAAACAATGGGGCATCGCCTTTCCAGGAATGGCAGTGATTGGGCTGTTGTATGCTTTTTGGGGGCATCATATTCCGGGTGTATTGGGTCACCCCTACTTTGAATTTGACTATATCATTTCGAACATCAGCGTCGGTTTTCAAGGAATTTACGGGATGATGTTGAATGTGTCCGTTAATGTCGTATTTATGATGATCCTGTTTGGGTCGTTGTTTTCAGTCACAGGGGTCAATCAGTTATTTGTTGAGATCGGCAATGCCATTGGCAGGTATGTTCGGGGTGGATCCGGACAGACGGCTGTCTTCTCAAGTTCTTTTGTGGGTATGGTGAATGCGGCAGCCGTAGCTAATGTTGCGATCACAGGGGCGTATACGATCCCCATGATGAAAAAATCGGGATATCGCCCTGAAACGGCAGCGGCTATTGAGGCAAGTGCATCAACTGGTGGATCCTTGACACCGCCGGTAATGGGTGTAGCGATTTTTTTGATGGCCGGGTTTTTAGGCGTATCCTATGGGGATCTGATGCTTAAGGGTATCATTCCAGCGCTTGGCTATTATTTTGTTGCGTCGATGAGTGTGCTTTTGATCGCTCACCGCGAAAATTTACCCAAACAAAGCACGAAAATTGATCGAAGCTTGATGTTAAAAACCGCACCCGTATTCGTGATTCCCATGGCGGTTTTTACCGTTTTGCTGTTAAACCATCTTTCAGCCGGTTATGTGGCATTTATTGCATCAATCATCCTGCTGCTCATTGCCGTCTTACAAAAAGAAACCCGGCCCTCAATCACAGGGTTGATCAAGGCATTGAAAGATGGGGTAACCATGGCAACAAATTTGGGTTTAGCCCTCGCCTGTATCGGAATTTTCACAAAAATTATATCTCTTACCGGCGCCAGTGCGAAACTAACGATTTTTGTTTCATCCGTTAGCGATGGTAACCTCGTCATCTCGTTAATACTGATAATGGTATTATCAATCTTTATGAGTTGTGCCATGCCCCCTGTTGTCGCCTACCTGGTTGTTGCTATCGTCGCTGCCCCAAGTTTAGCTGAGATGGGCGTCCCCTTGGAAACGGCGCACTTTTTTGTATTTTATTATGCCGTACTTTCAGCGATTACACCACCGGTTGCTGGCGCATCAATGGTTGGTGCGCAGATCGCGGCAACGTCCTATATAAAAGCTGGAATTGAGGGCATTAGGATGATGGCTCCATTTTTCATGCTGCCCTATTTTCTTGTTTACAATCCGGGATTATTGCTGGGATCACAACCCATTTTACCCTTAATTTTAGCTATTTCAGCCCTGATTTTATGTCTGGTATCGGCCATGTTTGCTTTACAACAGTTCAGTTTCAAAAAATGTGGTACCGTTGCAAGCTGGTTATACGGAGGCATTTCAATTTTATGTGTCGTTGCCGGTTGTTCTCACCGTTTTGAAATTCTGGTGATCGCTCTGGTACTTTTTGGAGGCGTCATTTATCAACAATGGAAAAAGGAGGCGGAGAATGGGGAGAAGGTAATAAGTTTTCAGGATTAGCAAAGGATCGGCTCTAAAATTACTTCCCCTTCTGGATGTAAAATGTCCAGCGCTTTTAGGACTTTTGCAGACGGATTAGGGGAAGTTATTTTGGAACGATCCCAAAGAAATCCTGGTGTAGAGAAACCCTAAATGATTTTAAAAAAACCCAACGGAGGAAAAAGATATGAAATCGCTTAAGAAATTGACAGTTTATCTGAGTATTGCAGCTGCCGTGTTGTTCATTCAAGCAAACCCTTTGTCTGCAGAATCGACAAAAAAGCCGTTTGAAGTAACGTTCCTATCTACCCCGATGGGTTCGGCCGGCTACAATCTTGCTACGGCAATGGAGATCATTTTTTCAAAAAACTCATGGGTGAAAATCAAAAACCAGGAAACACCCGGGGGTATGTACATCATTGGGTATATGAAGAAAGCCAGGAAGGCAATTGCAGCAGGTAAAAAAATCAAGTGCTTACGATTGGCAGTGTTTCAGTTACGGCATATATTGTAGAAGGCCGTAAACCATTGGGCAAACTCAAACTGCCGGAATTTAGAGCCATTAGCAACGTATTCACCAGTGTTACGCTTTATGGGACCTTTGATAAAAATCTGTCGAGTACAAAACAATTTAGTGGGAAACGCATTGGAACTGCCTCAAAGTCTAGAATCTTCAGGAGTATACTTTTAGATAGACCCTATTTCGGGAGAGGCCTTAATATCTATGGCAAAGTGCAGTGGCGCTTTTTAGGTGGTATGGGAAATAAGGATGCAATGCTCAATGGACAATTGGATGCCGTTCCGATTAATTTCGGTGCAAAGCTCAGCACCGCCAGTGATGGCAGCCTTTATACAGACCTGTTGTTTCCTCAACCCGCAGCTCAACAGATCATAGATTCTGGTCGCAAATTCTATACAATCCCCATGGATCCTGATGCGATCACAAATGGATACGATTTTTCAAGAGATATGAGGGTATATCCTATTAAAATCAAAAAGGGGGCATATAAGGTAATCACTGAAGATTCCTGGGCCAGAAGTGCAATATCGACTATAAGTTGTTTAGATTCGATGCCGGATGATGTGGTCCAAGAGATTATTCGGGTGATGCATACGTATCGGGATAAATTCGGTAACTATCATGCTGCTTTAAAAGCGCTTCCAGATAATCCATATCCAGTGGGAACACCCAATAAATGGATCCACAAAGGTGTTGATAAAGCCATGAAAAACCTTGGAATACCTATCCCCAAAAATTAAGAATCCAAGTGTCCTGGAAGACATCATTAAAATCAATAGCCCTCTTTGTATACCTTCCAGGACTACTCGCTTAAGCCCCACAGGTGCCGGTCGGTTCGGTTTAAAATACCTTGATTAAATCCCCAGCAACTCATCAAAAAACAAGCTATGAATGACGAACTCAAAAGAAGAGTAGAAAATGTAGAAAAAAAACAGGCGGTACAAGTCATCGATTTCAATAACGTCAAATTTGAAAACCCGCATCCGGATGTCCATGTCGCCAAGATCCCGATCGCCAATGCATCCTGGATTAATACCAGCGACGGGGTTGTGTTGGTGGATACCCTTCTTCGCACCAGTGTTTCCGCTCAGATGAGAGAAAAGATCCTGGAAACCGGCGGTCCCATCAAAAAGATCATCTACACCCATCACCACGTAGATCATGTGGGCGGGGCCCGGGTTTTCGAGAAGGATAAACCGGAGATCATCGCCCACCAGTACCTGCCGGATGACATCGAGAAATTCCAGATCCTGAAAGAGCACCGGGCTCGGATTGCATCCATTCAGTTCAATATCCCCTTCGATCCAAATCGGCCTGCAAGTGGGGGATATTTACCCCCTACACAGACTTACTCTGATTCCATGGTCTTCACCCAGGGGGATAAAACCTTCGAGCTCTATCACGCTCGGGCGGAAACCGACGACGCCACCTGGGTTTTTGTACCTGAAATCAAGGCCGCCTTTGTCGGCGACCTGATCATCTCCAACTTTCCCAATATCGGCAATCCTTTCAAACCCGACCGCTTCGCTCTGCCCTGGGCACGAGCCCTGGAAAAGATCCGGGACAAGCAGCCGCAGTTGCTGGTCGCCCATGGAGGAAGGGCCGTTTACCAGGGGGATGAGGTCAAAGAGTTGCTGGATGCTACTATCGAGGCCATCTACGCCATCCATGACCAGGTCGTGGATGCCATCAACAAGGACGTGCCGATCGACGAGATGATCCATGACATCGCCCTACCGGACCATCTCAAGGATTCACCATATTTACAGTTTGTCTACTCCAGACCCGAATTTGCCGTGTATAATATCTATCGCCGGTACCATGGCTACTTTGATCACAACCCGGCCCACCTGTTGCCGCGCCCGGAGAAGGAGGTGAATTCGGAGGTTTTCAAACTGATCGGGGACCCGCAGGCGATCCTGAACCGAGCCACCGAGCTGTTTGATACTGACCAGCCGCAGCTAGCCCTCCAAGTATTGGATATCCTTTTGAAACAGGATCCTGATCATATTGAGGGCCGCCGCCTGCATTACCGAATTCTGGAACTGCTCTGCGAAACTGATTACTGCCTGATGTCCCGCAATACCTGGGTCTACTTCATGGAACAGGATAAGACGCTGTTAAAGGAAAAAGGTGTTGAATTGTAAGGCAATGATGAAATTAGAGATCTTTCAATAATAAGAGCATTTAACCTAATAGCAATGGGATCGTTAAAAGACAAGTTCACTTAATCTGTTTGTAAAAGTCCTTAAAGCCGGACATTTTACAAACAGAATGTGAACTAACCTTTTAGCCGACCCGGAAAAAATGGATAAAACAATTGAACAACTGGCCGATCTGTATGTATGGGGTTTACCTTTGGTCATCATGCACCGCACCCGAGCTCTGCATTGCAGTCAGGGTGGTCCGGGAGTTCTCAGACACTGGAATGAGTTGGCCACGGCCAGCAGTCGGACTGTAGTCGCTCCCAATAACGATACACTTTATTCAACCGGCTGGTACGATCTCAGCTGCGGCGATTTGAGGCTTGATGTGCCGCCAATGGATCATCCCGGGCGCTACTGGTCGGTGATGCTGCTTGATGCCTATACACACGTCACCTATGTCAGCCGAAGATTGTACGGAGTCAACGGCGCGTCGGTTGGTCTGACCTATGATCCGAGTGTGGAACAGGATCACGCCATCGCTGCCGATAAGATCGCTATCGGAACACCAACCGTGTGGGCTCTGGTTCGAATATTGGTAGACGGTCCTGAAGATCTGGACCAGGCCCGTGTTGTACAGGAAAAGATCACCGTGACGGCACCATCCAGTCATCCGTCAGATCCGACCGCGGAGCCGCCTGGTCGTCCTGACCAGGTTTCTTCCTCCGGTGCTTCGTTTTTTGATGAACTTCGCCAGGCACTCAAAATGGATCTTCCGGCAGACTGGCATCCCCGGCTGACTTCTGAACAGCAGGATCTTCTTGAAAAAGGGGCTGATCCGGAAGCACTCGAGGCCGGTGTATCTCTCGGTCATTCACGGGTACAGGATTTGGGATTTGGGGCCGATAAATTTAAGAATGGTTGGGGGACGCGCTCAAAAGGCGCCCAATTTGGTGATGACGTCAATTTTCGGGCTGCCTTTGCCCAGTATACCCTGGCCGGTCACCACCGAATGGAGAACTGCGGTTTCTCGGCCCTACAGGATAACACGGGTGAGCCATTGGACGGAAGTTATCCGCTTACCCTGCACTTTCCAGCGGGAGAGGAACCCCCGGCTGGGGCCTTCTGGTCTTTGACAGTGTATGAACCGGATATGTTTTTTTACGACAATCCGCTGGACCGCTACAGTATAGGCGATCGAATACCGGGTCTGAAGCGCGATGCGGACGGCCTGACGATCACTATTGGCGGAAAAAGACCGGAGGATATTTCCAACTGGTTGCCGGCACCTGCCGGTCCATACAGACTGGCTCTCAGGATATATGAAGGTCGCCAGGATGTGGTCGATGCGACCTGGTTTCCACCATCGCTGACACAGGCGTGAGACAACCCTTGAAAAAGGAAGATAAGAACAGTTAACGACTACAATTGGAGTATCTTATGAGCAGTAAACAACCGAATATTGTGTATCTTTTTTCCGACCAGCATCGGCATGATGCCATGGGCTGTGCCGGAAACGATGTGGTTCAAACCCCTACCCTGGATCGTTTGGCAAACGAAGGGTTGCGATTCGAACGAACCTATTGCCAGAGCCCTCTCTGCATGCCATCGCGGGCCTCGGTCATCACCGGGCTTCATGCGCATCAGCACGGCATTACCAAAAATTTTGTCAGTGATTTGGATCCCCAGTGGCCCAATATGATGAAACAACTGCAACAAGCAGGATATCAGACCTCGAATTTCGGCAAGACCCACTTTTACCATCCGGGGGTCTTGAAATACGTTGACTCGGACAAAACCCTGGATTTACGGGATAAGGATGCGTATTTTCGAGAATTTGGCTTTGATCATTCTGAAGAGGAATTCGACAGATACCTTCATTGTCTCCCCAACGTATTGACTCACTACACCGAATACCTGAAGAGCAAAGGATTGTGGAGCACCTATAATGACCAGATCAGATCCGTTTTCAGGTTAACCCCCAAACATTGGGATGGTATTACCAGCGCGCTTCCACAGGAGGATGACCTGACGTCCTTCATTGCGGATCGATCGATTGAATGGCTGAAAAACTTAAGGGAGGATCAGCCGTTTTTCATGATGACCTCTTTTATTGCACCCCACGTTCCCTTGATGGATGATCCCATTTGGGCTCAACATTACCAGAATGCCAGGATACCATTCGGCCCCAGAGAGGCGCCGGACAAACCCAATGAGATCTGGGCCAGATACCTTGAATTCCTGGAAAAACATAGCAATGCCCATCTGTTGACCGATGAGTATGTTACCAACTGCGCCAGGCATTACTATGGGATGATTTCCCTGATGGACCAGCGTATCAACGATATCATTCAGGTTTTGGAGGACAAAGGTGTCCTGGAAAACACCTGGATCGTGTATTCTGCTGATCACGGGGAGATGCTGGGTGACCACGGTCTGATGGCAAAACTGAACTTTTACAAATCATCGGTTCAGGTACCAGCCCTCATTCGTCCCCCCAGTGGAATGGCTCCAAAAATCGATCCGGGATTGACCGAATCCGTTGATTTAACAGCGACAATCCTGGATATTGCCGGAGCGGAAGGACTGGAAAGGTCCAATGGACAGAGTCTTCTGCCATTTGTTAACGGTCAGGGGAAATCTAAAGAAGCCGCTTTCAGCGCTATTGGCTCCCATGGTTCCGAGGAAGACACGTTTCTGGCAACGTTCACGGAACGATATCGGTATACCCTGGAAACCAATTCGTGGACGCCATGCGAGTTTTTTGACCTGCAGGAAGATCCGGACGAGTTGAACAATCTGGTCAATGATGCATCGGTTCAAGGTATGATAAAAGATATGGATGCCGATCTCGTCAGGCCTCACTTGGCTAGGAAGTAGGTGATACGAACATGAAAATGGTATCAGACCACTGCAGAGTCAGTTTTTAGCAAAAGTAAAGAAACCAAGCCCAATGGACCTGGCCTCGTTTTGCCTCTTCGAAGAGAGCTTTCCTACGCCTCTGTGTCATCCACGCGAAGGAGGCTGTTGCAAAAATCGACGAACGGGGCCTGTCATCCCCGCACTGAATGCGCGAGCAACGCATTTCCTAAGGGAAACGCTTGGGGAGTGACAGGTATTTAGTTCATAGCAGAGTCAAATGTTCCTCACCGTGCCCAGAAAACACGGTTTTCAGTTTTGAATCAACAAGGAGAAGATATGGCAGGAAACTCAGACAATTCATCCAACACCAAAAAAACGGGAGCCGCCGCTGTCCTGCACGGTGAAGTGAAAGCCAGGACATTTCACCCGGGTGTTCATATCCTGGGAGGGATGGGGAACACGACAGCCTTTGAAACCGACCAGGGCTATGTCCTGATTGATGCCGGATTTAATAAAGGCATGGCTGCCAGTTTCATGCAGGCCTTGCAGGAAATCAAGGCTGCGCCGATTCACAGCATTGTATACAGCCATGGTCACGGGGGCTACAACAATGCCGCCTGGTATTTCCAGGAAATGGCCAGGGAACGGGGGGAGCCGGCGCCCCAGATTGTCGCACATGAAAACCTGCCCCTCCGTTATCAGCGCTATGATGAAACCTGGCAATTGCAGAATTATTTAAACAGCATGCAGTTCAGAATGTCCTCTGACGGGCTGGGAAAACCCCGTCACACCTATCCCACAGTGACCTTTCAGGACAGCCTGCGTTTAAACCTGGGCAACCGCGTTATCGAGGTGATCTGGGCGCCATCGGAAACGGATGATTCCGTCGCTGTCTGGTTACCCGATGAGAAAGTGCTTTATACCGGCCCGGCGGTGATCGCCGCCTGCATCAATATCGGTACCCCCCTGCGTACCCAGCGGGACGATAAGCGGTGGGTGAAAACCCTTGAAAATTTCGCTGCCCTGGAACCTGAACTTCTCATCCCCAACTTCGGCAAAATCGTCAAAGGGAAAGATGAAATCCAGTTCATGCTGAACAATATGGCCGAAGGGCTGCGCTACCTGCGCCGGGAAGTGACCGAACGAATGAACCGGCACATGACCGACGTGGAGATTCTTCACGATATCGAGTATCCCGCGGAATATTTCGAGCAACCGTGGTCAGCCCCCCTGTATGGCTGCCCGGATATGATTGTCCGGGATATCTATCGTTCTGAAAACGGCTGGTGGGACCGAAATCCCACCAACCTGCACCCGGCTCAACCCGGGGAGGCGGCCAGCGCGGTGCTTGCAGCGATCAGCGACCGAAAAGCAGTTCTGGATAAGGCCGAAAGTCTGCTGGATGCAGGTGAGGTCCAACTGGCATTGCACGTAATCGATATCCTGGCCCTCGCACCTGATGATGATGACGATGTCAAGGCAGCCAAAAAACTGAAATCGAAGCTGCTGCACCTCAGATCCGAAAATGTACCATCGATTGTGTCCACCAACCTGTACCTGAGCCTCGCCGATGCGTTGGACAAGGAATTGGAGAGCTAAGGGTCGGAAGAGTCTCCCGGCCCCTCCTTCGGATGTCAAGTCAGGGTTCTATAACTCTAGCACCCCAATGTCGTTAAAACGTTCTTGCCGGGAAAGTTTTAACCGGTGACTTCCACAGAGAGTTCTTTGGAAACTCTTTGAGAAAAGTTGAATTGTGGGTTACAACAACCCGCCTTGTAATCTCCAACATAACCCAATTATTGAATTTTTCCTCCTGAATCAACAGAAGTGTCAATTCAGTGTTTTTTCGGTGTAACCTTAAAAAAGAAAAATTCGGAATTAGTTGTATGTTTTGCGGGTTATGGTTCCAGAGTTATAGGCTGGTATAATCAATAAACACCGGGCGCACGAATGTCGTTAGAGTGTTTTTTGGAAGGAAGAAATTCTTGTACGATATTTAATACAATGAAATCGCAGCTAAAATATCTAGAGATCCAGCATCCGAACAGAATATTTGTGCAATACGCTGCTAATAAGGGTTTGATACGGAAGCCCTTCATTCGCCGCAATCATTTTGAGTGCATCAATATCTGCCTGGGATAACCGAACAGTGATTGGTTTTTTACGATTCGTCTCTTTGGCGATTTGAATTGTTTCTTTTTTCTGTTCTTCAAAATCAGATACTGTTCTCCACTGGTCATCATTCTCAGTTGATTCGATCAGCTCTCCTTCTTCCTCATCAAACGGGACAACTTCAGGAAACTTTTCTTTTTCCATAAACTACCTCAAGTATTTCTCTGTGTACTTTCTGCTTGGGTAAGCAGTCTTTAAGAAAACATAATCATCCTCTTTAACAAATGGAACCAAAACCGCATATATTTTAATCTTCACAATATATATCTGTTGATTCGGCCTTGTTGGATGGTCGATGATATCCAATAATTTTCCATCCTCAATCGCCCTTGTAATCATTTCAAAGCTTAATCCACGATCGCTGATCAGTTTTTCATTTTTTTCAACATCCCATCTGTAAACCTTTTCCATAGGTTAAATGTACATTTATTCAATGTGCATTGTCAATCTATTAGGGCATATTCAGTAACCTGAGTCTTTTACCGTCTCCGAATTTATGGGCGCAGGATTTTCTGGTATAATAGCCAAAAATCGTCAATATTAAGATGGGCACCCTAATGTCATTAAAATGTCAATTGGATGGCAACCTATCGCTCGCAAACCCAATATTCGAGAATTTACAGACCCGCTTCAGCGATTTTTGACCAGGCCAAAACAGCATTACAATAAATATCATCAGCTTCTGCCGACTTGATGTTGTCCAGGTCCGAAATAATTTTTCGGTAGCATTGTAACGCTTTGGCATTTCGATAGGATTTTCGATAGGCGTCTGCTGCTTTCAACAACTGCCTGCATCCCTGTTCGTCATTCACGAGATGCAGTAAATGTCCAGCGGCAGCCAGTACGGCGTCGTCGTCATCCAGCATTTCCCTGAAAAAAATACCGGCAATGGAGCGGTGCAATTTCTCTTTTCCGTCATCCGACACCCCGGAAAACTATGAAACGTTTTTGGGTTTAACAATAAAATGAGACGATCTTTCCGTCTGTCATTCCAATTGTGCTTCTTTGACTGTCCTGTTAAGCTTCCAAATAGCATGAAAATCTCCCATAAAATTAGAACAGTACAGTAATTGAAGAGGGATATTCGCCAGACCAATGCAGCTAGAGATTCTGGTGTCTTAATCCAGGGTTGCTGAGTAGATTATCAACTTATTGGATAGTCCCATTATCGTGTGACAGGGACACAAGAGTACTATTGTAAAATAAGCCAACCCCGATTCCAGCGCTTTATCAAGATTAGGATTATGTTTCCTATCTAATCTCCTCCTCGATTCTTTCGCTCAAGTAGATTTTTATGAGTGACTGGTAGGGAACATCTTTTTTATTGGCGATCAGTTTCAAGCTGTCCAGCATTGATTCTGTTAGCCTTAGAGAAATGGTTTTGGTCGATGGTTTGAGATTGGTGAACCGAGCTGGCTTTGCTTTTGCCCAGTTTACATATTCTGTAGAATCATGAGTTGCCCAGAACTCCCTTTCCTCTTCTTCAGTCTTAAATTTCGGTATTTGCTTTTTCATAAACACTCCTTTCTTTTCGATTCATATCCTTGGCTGATATCACTCGAATCCTCTGATTTCTTTCCATAAAAACGATGAAAAGAAACCTGCCTTGATTTGTCTGGCCAAGTACATAGTACCTCTCCTCCAATATTGAATGCTTTGCATCTGCCTCTACAAGCAGTGGGAGGTTATAAAAAATCTCCTCGCATTCACTATTGGAAACCTTATGTTTATTCCAGTTTTTATCCCGGTTTCCATCATTCCAATCAAATCCAGCAAGATTCTCCATGCCTGTATATTACCATAATATACAATTATGTCAATTCACGGCGGATTCAGTTTTTTGCAGTTAAATTTCAGAATCGATCTAACGTTTTTTCGTTTGGAGAATAATCCGGTCTTTAGTTCTTACGCTAGTCTGGGAAATAGCATATTAAATCAGATACATTATCTTCATAACACCTTCGTCGAAATCTTCCAAAAAGTATTCACTCAACCCCAAAACCCTTCTCCTTTCTGAACCCTCTGATAACAAGGAACTCCAGAGATAAAACTCCGGTTTTCGGAACCTAAGATCCAGGTTCGAGTCCTGGTGGGACTGCCATTCAAAATTCCCGCTGTCAACCCCAACACTCTGTTTGCGTTCTCTATCAGTCAACGGTATCAGTGACACTTTCTCTTGTATGTTTTATGATGCATTTTTCAGGTTGTTGTTTAAGGGGCACGAATTTGCAGCTCTACAAATCATCGTTTTTTAAAGTTATGCCGGAAAGACATGAAAGAAAAAGGTAATAAAGGGATGCTGGCGGGCATGCCTTCCGAGCCGATCCAAAATGAACAGCTCCAACTTGCCACCAGTTTTGTGATGCAGACCCGTTGCAATCTTTTTTTAACCGGGAAAGCGGGAACAGGTAAGACAACCTTTCTCAAAGGTCTTCATCAGCAAACTGACAAGAATATGGTGATCACCGCTCCGACAGGTGTGGCTGCGATCAACGCTTGCGGTGTGACCCTCCACTCATTTTTTCAGCTCCCCTTGGGGCCGTACGTACCCGGAAGTGAGTTACAGGCGGATCGCAACCAGAGTAAGTACCGGTTGAACAAGGAAAAGAAGACCATCCTCAAGAATCTCGACCTGTTGGTCATCGATGAAATCAGTATGGTGCGGGCGGATATCCTGGATGCTGTAGATTCTGTCCTCCGCTACTATCGTGGTAATGATCTTCCCTTTGGGGGCGTTCAGCTTCTAATGATCGGTGATCTCCACCAGTTGCCGCCGATCGCCAAAAAGGAGGAGTGGGATCTTTTACGAAATTACTATAGGTCTGTCTATTTTTTCAGCAGCGGGGCTCTGGCGCGGTCATCCTTTATCAGTATCGAACTGAATTATATCTATCGACAGACTGATCAGAAATTTATCACGATTCTGAATCAACTTCGGGAAAACCGGCTTGATGCGCAATCTCTGTCCGAACTCAATAAACGCTATATCAAGGGGTATGTTCCCGTGAGTGACCAGGGATATATTAGCCTGACCACGCATAATACCAGCGCAGAGTCAATGAACCATTCCAGACTTCAAGGGATTGAAGGGAAGGAATATTTTTTGGCGGCAGAGATCAAGGGAGAATTCCAGAAAAACAGCTATCCGGCACCTGAAGAGCTCAGGCTGAAAGAAGGGGCGCAGGTGATGTTCCTTCGCAACGACACTTCCGCAGAAAAAAGTTATTTCAATGGAAAAATCGGTAAGATTACGAAGATCACTGCCGAAGAAATCAAGGTTATCTGTCCCGGTAGCTCACAGACAATTACCGTTGAACCTGTTGTTTGGGAGAACATCCGGTATTCCCTGAACAAGAAGACGATGAAACTGGAAGAGGATGTGATCGGTCGGTTCAAACAGTTTCCGCTCAAACTTGCCTGGTCCATTACAATTCATAAGAGTCAGGGACTGACGTTTGAAAAAGCAATCATTGATGCTGAGGCGGCATTTGTGCACGGTCAAACCTATGTGGCCCTGAGTCGGTGTAAGACCCTTGATGGGGTGATACTCAGCTCTCCGATTTCGCCCCGAGGCATCCCAACGGATCGGGCGATCAGCGACTTTGATCAGTATCTGAAGGAAAATCCTCCCTCCAGTGAGTATCTTGAGCAAGCAAAAACCAGCTTTCAGCAGAATCTACTCCTCGATTGTTTTGATTTTAAACAGATAAAAAACCATCTCAGCCGGCTGGTTCGACAGCTCCTGGATCATCAGAAGACAGTCCGTTGTTCGGGTTTGGAGCAGATGCAACAGATCATGGAAAGGGCGAATCTGGATTTCTTTGATATCGGTGATAAGTTCAAACGCCAACTGCAACACCTTTTCCAAAAGGGCAATCTTCCTGAATCTGACCTGCAAATTCTGGAGCGTCTTAACAAGGCATCCATCTGGTTCCGGGAAAAATTCAAAGAGATCTTCACAGATTCGCTTGAAAATCTCCTTATTGAGACAGACAATTCAATCCTGGCCATAAAACTGGAAGATGGACTGCAGCAACTTAAAAAAGAGGTCAGCGTCAAACTCGCAGGGATAAAATCCCTGGAGAACGGATTTTCTCCGTCGGAGTACCAACACAAGATTCGTCTGGCTCTGGTGCGCAACACCTCTAAAAGAAAAGACTTCTCTCTGGATTCCGATGTGGATCACCCGCAGCTGGTGACCGAGCTTAAGAAATGGCGTTTAAAAAAAGCAGACACTGAGAACGCCCCAACTTCCCGCATCCTGCAACACAAAGCCCTGTTTGAGGTCGCAAGAGTGCTTCCCAACAGCATCGCGGATTTACGAAAAATTGCCGGTGTGGGGGAAAAAACAGTACAGAAACGAGGTCTGGAGCTTATCAGGCTTGTTGACCGCTACCGAAAAAAACAGGGGCTTGAAAAAGATAAAATGCCTCAGACCCAGCTGAAAATACCGGGATTTGAAAAAAAGACTGTCCCGGAAACCAAACGGACCAGCTTTGAAATGTTCAAGAGCGGGTTAACGATCGCAGAAATTGCCAAAAAAAGAGGCTTTACAGAATCAACTATCGAAGGACATTTATGCTTTTTCATTGAACAGGGCAGACTCGATGTCAACAGGCTTTTACCTTTGGAAAAGCAGGCACTGATTAGAGAGAAGCTCAAGGTTATTGGCAATGGCAACGACTCTCTAAGCGTGATCAAAAAACAGTTGGGCGATGATTTTTCCTACGGTGAGATCAGGATGGTCTTGGCCCTCCAGAACTATCAGACACAATAAAACAATAAAAAAGGCAAGACTATAATTGTCTGTTCAGCTCATTTCCTGAATCTGACTTACCGTGGATTAAATCCCAGATGGTAGACGGATTGCTGATTAAAAAGGCCCTGGAAAGCGAGATGTATTTTCGGAAAGCTGAAGCTCGGCTCGGGATGAAATGATATTAACAAAATATTCAGCCTGCAGCGGATGGATTGATACCAGCCTACCTTTATTTCAGCTTTTCTTTTCCTCTTTAACCCCAATAGAATCTTGAAATTGTGCTAGGATTAAAGATGTCTAATGCACATTTATTTTAGTTTGGTGTTTCAATGCTGTTCTATATGAGTGTTCGAAGAGGGGCTAATTGACGCTCTGTTCAGATAGTGATTTTACGATCAACTGAGAAAAATGTGTCATCATATCGAATGTAATCAATCTGATTTTTTGGTATTCATCACCTTGAATACCAGATGTACGGTTCTCTGGGTCACCGTGTGCGATGGAGTGTCGTCGGATCACAAGCCTTGCAATGCTTCCTTCATGCTCTGAAAAAGCATTATGATCAAATCCAGCTTGGTAAAGTAATTGTTGAAGCCGGATATAATCCAAATTTGCCTTTGTTGAATATGCTGTATCAGGAATATTCAATGTCCTCTCTTCAAGTTGACGCCAAGTCTCTACTATTTTGGACCGACGGTAGAGCCGATGTAAATCTTGTTCTTCCGGAAGCTGATGTTTGAAAAATGGTTCTTTGCTTTCGTTATTTTCAATATCGTGAAAAATCGTATCCAGTGACCAGGCAACCAAGCGTTTGTGTGCATTTCCGCAGTCCATCCTTGTTCTGTTAAGCGCACTGGCATAAACGTGAAGCGCAAATTTGAAAAAGCCCTCATAGTGAGAGTATAGCATCACCCATAAGGACTTACGCCGTCGATCAAATACCTGCCCTTCTTTCTGTAAGTCATTATTGAGGAGTCTTTCTTCAATATCTCGCATTTCATCGCGACGCCACTGGATGTCAGTCTCGAGTTCCAAACCGATAAAGGAATACTTGCACATGGATTTGGATCGGAGGAAAAAGGGTGAGGTGTGGTATCTGGATAATGGAAAGGGGGACCATTACTTTCGGTTTGCAGACAACCTGACCGCAGGATTCAAAATGCACCTGATGACGAGTGTGGAATAGAAATAGTATACTGTGACCCACAATTCATCTTATCCATGAATAGTCCGAAAATTTTCCCTTTGTTTGAATCCGTCTTACAACTTTTACGGAAACAACATCATATTGACAATTTTTGTTGCTGCATCCTGAAAATCCCCTGATTTCAGTATGACCTTTTCCCTTGGTGGATTACCTTGACCCACAACTCATCTTTCTCTCAGGAATCCCGGCTCAAATTTTATTAGCAGGGATGTATTCTAAGTAACTTTGGCATTGTGAATCTGAAACGGTGTAATATTCATCGTTTCAGATATTCCTGAGGTTTTTTTGAGGTTGTCTGACAGGATTCACGGCAGGAGTCTCTTATCAATCAACTGTTGGTTATTCCTGATTATGATCTCGCAACTTCATTGCCTGTTTGCTGATCTGTTCTCCACTCATTTCGGGAAAAAGGTCTTGCCTCCATTTTGTGTAGTCAAACTTCTCTCGTTGAATAAGAGCGATAAATCGTTCTGTTTCAACGATCCCCAAGTGTTGACTTAGTATTTCCATACCTAATATTTTTATTTCAGTGTCAGCTTTCATGTTTTCAGCTCCTGTTTCATTGCGAAATCAATGGGATTGATAATTTCGATCATTGATATGTGACCGTCCTTTTTTTGGATTCCTCTGTCAACGGTTAAAAAGGATTTGCACTTTAGAGCGATTGCACAAGCCAAATGTAAAGCATCAAGGGGTTTAATCCCATTTGAAATGAAATCCCTCATCGCTGATAAAATTTCTGGAGTTTCTTCAACCGACGAGAAGGAGAGTTTCTTCCATTTTTTGATTTCGGTTTTACGTTCTGGAAATGGATTGGCGTTGTTCTCAAAATCAAGAATATATGACCAACCCAATGAATAGTGACCAGTTCTGATCTTTTCCTGAATATCTAGCTTTGCCTCAGTTTCAAGCCGAATTGTAAGTGACGATTGATCATCAAATGGTCTGTTGAAACAACAATTGTCAAGATATATCTTCATTGGTGGGGATCATCTATAGATTTAGCAACTTCTCCGTTTCAACTAAACATTATCACTTATCTTTAGGTTTGTGAATCCACTAGTTTTTCAGGATTATCAGATATATTGTCATGGATTTCTCTCCCCATTCCGGATATTAGTCAGAATTTCATAAGAGATGGGTTGCTTGGAAATCAAATTGCATTTCCTCATCTACCAGATGAGGATTCTACTGAATTTTAAGGAAGACTAAAAGTGAATCAAAACAAAGATATTGATATACGAATTAGAAAAGCTCAAGCGGAATTGCGATGCTTGGAAAAACAACAAAGAGAGATACTGGAAAAGATTCGACTGCTTCGACTTCAGAAAAGCCAATCTGCTGAAAACTTGAATTTTTTAGAGAGTGCTAAACCAAAAGTAACCAATTTATCTTCTCAGAAAGAAAAAATATCTTTATTCAGGTCATTGTTTAAGGGACGTGAAGATGTTTTTCCAATCAGATGGGAGAACTTAAAAAAAGAGATAAACGGTTACCAACCTGGCTGTAAGAACGAGTGGGTGACCGGTATTTGTGAAAAACCAAAAATTAGATGCATGGATTGTAATCATCGGGAGTTTATACCACTATCGGATGATATAATAGCTAATCATCTCAGAGGACTTGATGCTTCAAAACCTGTAAAACAAGACTTCACAATCGGTGTCTACCCTCTTTTGTCTGATGAAACCTGTTGGTTCTTGGCTGTTGATTTTGATAAAAAATCTTGGACCGATGATGTACAGGCGTATCTCGTTACCTGCGACCAATACAATGTTCCTGCCGTGCTCGAACGATCAAGATCAGGAAATGGAGCCCATGTCTGGATTTTTTTTATTGAGCCTGTACCAGCGGTTAGTGCCCGTCAATTGGGAACATTTCTTTTAACCCAAACCATGGATAAGCGTCCTGAATTGGGATTAAATTCCTATGACCGACTCTTCCCAAGCCAGGACTATATGCCGAAAGGTGCGTTTGGAAATTTGATCGCACTCCCTTTACAGCGGAAACCAAGAAACGAGGGTAATTCCATTTTTCTGAACAGAAACCTCATGCCGTTTGAGGATCAATGGGCATTTCTTTCTTCTATTCGCAGGATTTCCCAAAAAGATATCGAAAAGATATTGGCTCGAATACCTGATCAATCTGATGTTACTGGTGTGAGATCTGTATCGGCAATTGAAGATCAAATCAAGCCTTGGCTAGAACCACCATCCAGAAAAAGAAAGGAACCAGCACTCGCAGGCCCCTTCCCGGACCGTGTTGAAATCGTGTTGGGTAACCAGATATACCTAGCAAAGAATGCCCTAACCCCACAGCTGATAAATCGCATTATTCGCAGCGCTGCATTTCAGAATCCTGAATTCTACAAAGCACAAGCGATGCGCTTTTCCACGTATAACAAGCCACGGATCATTAATTGTTGTGATGTTTTTCCTGACTATATTGGGTTGCCGAGGGGGTGTATTCAGCACTCATGTCGAATAGCAACAGAAACGACATGATTGTAGATGATATTATCAGAGCTGTTGATGATGGCCGATCTCCGCTTGTTTTGACTGAAAGGAGAGAACATCTTGAATTATTGTATGGTCTTCTCTTAGACAAAATTCAGCATGTTTTTGCACTAAAAGGTGGCATGGGGAAGAAACAGCGAAAAGTGGTGCTCGAAGACATGAATGCTGTCAAAGATAATGAAGAACGGGTGTTAATTGCGACGGGGAAATATCTCGGAGAAGGATTTGATGATGCCCGTTTGGATACATTATTTCTGACGCTTCCAATATCATGGAGAGGAACTCTGTCACAATATGCAGGACGTCTGCACAGGTTATATTTTGGAAAAAATGAAGTCATCATTTATGACTATACCGACTTGAAAATCCCTATGCTAGCAAGAATGTTTGAAAAGCGGCGGAAAGGTTATAAATCCCTTGGGTATGAATTCAGATGATAGAACATTGACCAAATAGCTGGAAAAACCCTTTTGAATGGCAATATTATCAGCATATGAAATTTTCAAAAGACATTTTATCAACACTATTTCAACTACCCTCCCTGGCAGACCTTTAATAATAAAGGATTACAAACATTGAACTCCAGTTTCCGGAACCTAGGATCCAGCAAGTGTTTCTCATTGGCGTTAAAAGAAACACGTTGTCGTTCAAGTTTTTCAGGATCAACTAAGTGTTTTCTCCGCATCCCTGTTGATGTCTCAGATAACTGTTATTAACCTGCTTTCATTTCAATAATATTGGATTTTGGCACCGATTCGAGATTTACTCCCACCCTAAACGCTTTCAATCCCTTGACATCGGGCATATCATCCAGCTCTAAAACCTCCAGATCGTTATTCAGTTTACCCTGGCTAGTCATAAAATCAACATGTTGCTGGATTTGTCTCCCCTCTTCAGGATTAGAATAAACAACCGCTATTCTGCCCGGCTGGGTAAGTCGGTCACCTGTTCCTTTAATCAAGGCTTTATCAAGCCTTGATTTGATAATTTCATGTCGAACATCATAAGCCCCATCAACGTCAAACCGCTTCTCATCAAAACGGAACCGGATGGATAAAGGGGTATGATTGATCAGAATTAAATGACAGATATCCAGCGGCACTTCGAGTTCAGGTTTAATGTGCTCGGCATGCCAGGCCAGCCCGCAGGAAAGTATCATCTGCCAAAGTGTCAGGTTCTTGATATGAAAAGGTGCCAACACCCCCGATTCCGCCATTGATGCGCCAACATACATCATGTAATCTATCCCGTCAGTCTGGCGTTTTTCAAAATAGTGGGGAAAGCTCTCCTGGATGAGAGCATCCTCTTTTGCCAGATAGGAGGATAGTGTCTCATTGAGCTTGGAAACACTATCCTCATATTCCTTCCTTTTATCATAAACGACACCTGCGACAGGATCCAGAGCATCATAGTACTTCTCAATGGATTTAATAACATCAGGACCCAATCCCTTAAGGCTTTCAAATGTTGGTGTCACTTCATTGTTCAGAAAAGCACAAGTCGCAACCTCGTCTCCTGAGTTTATTTCGGTCGCAATATCTTCGATTTTCTTTTGAATTCTATACTTGTATTCCTCTAAAAGCGGCCATGGTCTCTTATTGGAAGCGGTGTCCATCACATCAAGGGCAAAGCAAAGTTGTTTGGTCAAATCCTGTTGTATCCCCTTATTTCTAGCCAAAGATGATCCCCTGATATCTGACTGGCCAAAGAGCGGTACAACATCCTTAAAAATAATGGGTTCCATTTCTGAAGCAGTCCCGAACCGGAGTCTCTCCATATGCTTTATAGCTACCTGTTGAAACCGCCACTCGACGGAAGGATGAACTGCGGTACATTTTTCCTTGATGATAGATTGAATCGTCTTACCCAATTCATCCAATCCCCTTTTCAGAGCTACTGAGAATAACGGTGTTATCTGCCCAAGCATCATTTCATCACTGGCACTAAAATCATGAGGTTTTGTTGAAAAAATTTCTAAAATCCCTATATTTTCATCTTGATATGATAGAGGAGAAATCAGCATGGATCTGATTCCCACACTGCTGGCCTGTTGCTCAGCCAAAACCGGATCAGGTAATTCCTTAAAATCCGGGATCCTGACAATCTTACCATCTTCACCGGCCTTTAACCAAACTGACCCTGCTAAATCATCGAGAGCAACATGCTGGGAATTGAAAAAAAGACAGTTAACATTCGAATTACAATCGCTTTTAACAATCATAACCTGATCACCTTGAAGTGCGCCGATACCGATCATTAACCCAGGACGCCTGAAAAGTGCTCTCAGGCGATTTTCCAATCGCTTTATGCCGATTGATGAAAAAATTGAATGCTGATCTATTAGGTCTTTTTCAAGGTCAGATATTACTTCAGGCTCAGTGATATCTATGGCCCTGGCAACCGTAAACCCGGAAAACAAGAATTTTGAAAAATCAATAAAGGTCGCCAGTATTTCAGTATTTGTAATATTTTCAATAATTGTTGCTCGTTCCTCACCATTCAGTTTCCGTGGTTCTCCAAGGGTTTTCACGTCAATGAACTGGAAATCAGGCACAATCCTGTAAAAAGTGTCGAGACCGGTTTCCTTGTCCTCAACAGACTGGATAATCGGCTTGTCTATTCCCTGACGGATATTATAAACCTTATCCAAAACAAGGAAATAAGACTGTAAAAGCCAGTTATTACCGGAACTGGTTTTTTCATTATTAAATTGGCCCTTTATTGAACTTGTTGTGTCCGCTATCAACTCCTGATACTTTGGCGTTGCAAATAACGGTTCGAGTGTATAGGGAGTCAGTGCCGCTGCAATTTCACTATGAAATGATGCCGGAGGAAATATCGCACTCATCAATGGTGTAAGAATATCCTTGTGGTTTTTAAAAACATCCAGGTCTTCAATCTCTCCCTGAAGCTCAGGAGTCTGGTTTACCTTTTCCTTTAAATCCTTGTACACTGATGCCATATGGGAACATTCAGGAACTAAGTTATTTTCCCAGAATCGAAGAAGCGGTTCAATGCTTGCTACTGACCTAGAATGAATTTCATTCTTTTCCATGATAACCTCTATGGGGGTTCTCAAACTGCTACTGAACATTTTGTTCGTATTTATGTTTAAATCTTTTTCCTGAAACGGTTTTAAGTAAAAGCATCCTTTCTCCTTTTGCTTTTCAACCTGAATCTTGAACCTAATATTGTATCCGACTTACAAGGTTTTGCAACCAAATTCCAGTTGTATCCCCGTAAATAAAATAGCATGTCGTCCCCAAGCTTGAATCCTGGAAGTGGCAAAAAAATTCACTTCAACAAATCAGGTCCAGAGAGGAGGGATGAACGAATATTATCCCCTATTGAAGGACATTTATGCTTTTTCATTGAACAGGGCAGACTCGATGTCAACATGCTTTTACCTTTGGAAAAGCAGGCACTGATAAGAGAGAAGCTCAAGGTCATTGGCAACAACTCTCTACGCGTGATCAAGAAACAGATGGGTAATGATTTTTCCTACGATGAGATCAGGATGGTCTTGGCCCTCCAGAACTATCAGACACAATAAAACAATTAAAAAGCCGGGGATTATCACTAGCATTTGCGTATCAGATCCGGTAATTATATTTGAAAACCGTTCATTTTTCGTAACTATTCAGCATGAGTTCCGTCGAGAGTATCATGATTCAAAACACGCATAAATCCGTCCCTGGAGCTGTTGGAAAACGTCCTGTTTTCCATCGTTTTGAATCATGATACCCTCGACTCCCGAAAAGTGGTGAATAGTTACCATTATTCTTTACTGGTAGCTCAAAAAGGGAAACCAGAGAGAACATCCTCTCAAAAATCAGTGATCTTGACGGTATTTTTTCTGAACAGTTGGATGAAGATGTTGATTACCTTGTGATAGGTTTTGATAGCAGTCCATGCTGGACATTTGCCTGCTATGGACGGAAAGTTGAACAGGTTGTTGAATTACAAAAAAAAGGGTTTAAGATTCAAATTGTCCATGAAAACGACTTTTGGAAGGCCATGAACAAGCAGTAAAGTATGATGAGCTCCACCTAGAGACTCTTTTTGAGCTCACGATATTTTAACACTGAACTGTTTCTTATCGATTTTTCATGTCTGTAATTTATAAACCTTGATCCACGAGATTTCAGAAAGAAAGGTTGTAATGGTTGATCCTTCAAATGTTTTTTGTGAAGAACTTAATTGAGCATACGTGATGTGTAAATTCCTGTTCCTAAAATTTCGCTGATTTAAAATAAGATTTCTGTAATGATGATAAGAGCTGAAATAACGCTGAAAAATAAACTTAGATTTCAAAGAATTATCGATTACAATTGAAATCTTGTTTGATCAAAGTTTTTATGAAAACGATATTCGAACATCGTATTATAACAATCGTTTTCCTGCTGGTTTCAACTCTAACTTGGTTTCCAAGTCAGGGTCGGTCTGATTCCATTCTTATCCTTGATCCTGAGACCAGCAAATACCCATTAGGCTCGTTTATCGACATACTTGAAGATAAAGACAGAAACCTCTCCATCCAGCAGATTACATCTAGCACACAATCCAATTTTCAAAGAAATAAAAAACCCGTCATCAATCTTGGTTATACTGATTCAGTGTATTGGATACGGATTACCTTGAAAAATAATTCAGTTCAGGATCACTGGTTATTGGAGTACGGCAAACCGCACATGGACAGCATTGAACTGTATATCCCACAGGAGCAAAATGGATTTTTGATCAAAAAAACAGGGGATATTGTGCCTTTCGCTCAAAGAGAGGTTCTGCATCAGAACCTGCTATTCCACTTGATACTTGAGCGGCATAAAACGCATACCCTTTATCTGCGCTTTCAGACTTCGGGTAGCATGGCTCTCCCATTGACGCTCTGGTCTGAAATACGTTTCGCTGAGAAAGACCATATCGAACAGCTTGTGCTTGGGTTGTATTACGGCTTAATCAGCGTAATGATACTTTACAACCTGTTTCTTTATCTATCACTCAGGGACAATAGCTACTTGTATTATATTTTGTATGTTACCAGCCTAGGTCTTGGGCTTTCCGTCTCGAACGGAATTTCCTATGAGTATTTGTGGCCCTCATTCCCCTGGTGGCAGAATGTGGCTATGATTTTCTTCATCAGTATGGGGAATTTCTGGATAATCGTCTTTGCCAGACATTTCTTAGGTACCAAAGAGTATTCTCCTCGTTTAGATCGAGTTTTACAGCTGTTGTTGTTACTGGCTGGATTTCTGGTAATCGCGGCGTTTTTTATCAGTAACCGGACTTATGCAAACCTGGCCGGACTCCAGGTGTTGACACTATTGTCAATAATGGGTGCCAGCTACTTGAGTATGCGGGGTGGTAATCGCTCGGCCAGGTTCTTTTTTATCGCTTTTACGCTTTCATTTTTGAACCTCATAATCATGCCGTTCCGGATTATGGGGTATATTCCGGAGAACTTCTTTACGTTGCACGGTCTCCAGATCGCATCAGCTTTGGAGGTTATATTGTTATCGCTGGCGTTGGGGGATCGGATCAATTTGTTACGAAGAGAAAGAGAACAGGCACAGGCCGAGGTACTGGAAAATAAACAGGTGATGGTGGAAGCACTGCAAAAGAGTGACCGGCTGAAAGATGAATTTCTGACGAACACCACCCATGAATTACAAACGCCACTAACCGGAATCATTGGACTGACAGAATCCATACTGGGTGGTGTGGGTGGCACTTTGTCCGATAAGCAGGCTCGGGATCTATCTCTCATACTAAAAAGTGGCCGTCGATTATCGGACTTGATTGGTGATATCACGGATCATGCCAGGTTGAAGTATCATGATCTGAAACTGGATCTGCAGCCAACAGACTTGAGGAGTGTCGTCGAAGTGGTGCTCACACTGCTGAGGCCGATCCTTGAACAAAAACCGCTTGCCGTTATTAACCAGTTACCGGATTCTTTGCCATTCGTGCTGGCCGATGAAAATCGTCTCCAACAGATTTTTCTGAACCTGATTAGCAACGCTATCCATTTCACACCTGAAGGCAAGATTTGTCTATCCGCTGAGGTCAAGGACGGTTTAATCACTATTTCCGTCTCCGATACCGGAATCGGGATTCCTGAGGATTCGTTAGAATATATTTTTCATCCTTTCCGGCAAGTTGATACCGCTTCAAACCAGGTTCCTGAAGGGTTGGGGCTGGGATTGGCTATTACCAAACAGTTGGTCGAATTACATGGTGGCACGATTCAAGCAGTTAGTAAACCGGGTGAGGGGTCCGAGTTTTCCTTTTCCATTCCTGTAACAGATGAAAAATTAATCAATGAGGAAAACGCGAAAACTGCTGCTTTGACTGAGACTCAATCGAAAATCAGATTAGATTGGACGGAAGATATGACAACAACCGTTTCAGATGTGGATGCATCGGTACAACCAGCGGAGAAAAAACAGGATAAAACGATTCTCATCGTCGATGATGATGCGGTCATGTTGGAGATGTTGAAAAACCATCTCGCGACCCAGGATTACCGCTTCATATCAGCTGGAAATGGTGCAGATGCCCTGGATATTCTTAAAACCAACGAATTTGATCTGGTGATCGTCGATCTGATGATGCCGGGGATGAACGGATTTGAAGTGTGTCAAGCCATTCGGCAATCCATTTCTGCCGTTGCCCTGCCCATCATAATCATGTCGGTGAAAAACCGGGTGAGCGATCTGGTTGAAGGTATCAACTGTGGGGCGAATGACTATATTACCAAACCCTTTTTCAGAGATGAGCTGTTGGCACGTATCCAACTCCATATCAGCATGAAAGACGCTCAGGTAGCCCTATCTTCGTCGGAAATCCGTTACCGCAGCCTTTTTGAAAACGTTACTGACGTTATTTTTACCCTGTCGAACATTGGGGCCTTCACTTCACTGAATACAGCTTTTGAGCATTTAACGGGCTGGAAAAAAGAGGAATGGCTGGGCAAATATTTTGAGGGCATTGTTTTCCCGGAGGATCTACCTCGGGCCTTGGAACTCCAGAAAAACGTGCTGTCTGGGGAAGCAACCACGATACAGGAGTTACGTATCAAAAAAAAGCAGGGAGATTACCTGGTGGGTGAATTCAAAGTATCGCCCCATATCCTGGAGGGAAAGGCCGTCGGTCTGTTGGGGGTTGGAAGGGACATTACCGAAAAAAAAGCCCTGCAAATGGATGCCATGCGAAAATCACAGCTGGCATCTCTTGGTGAACTGGCCGCTGGGGTGGCGCATGAGGTAAACAATCCTATAAATAGCATAATTAATTATGCGCAATTGATGTTAAAAAACAGCGACGCCACACCTGATCACAGTGAATTTGCAGATCGTATCAAAAAAGAGGGAAAGCGGATTGCAGACATCGTTGGAAGCTTATTATCATTTGCCCGCGTACGGAAAGACCGAAAAATCCCTTTCACTGTGGAGCATATCATATCGGAAACGCTGAATCTGACTTCTGCACAGATCCGGAAAGAGGGGATTCGTTTTGAACTGGATGCCTCCTCCCAACTGCCCAGCATTCTCTGCAATCCCCAGCAGATTCAGCAGGTTTTTCTCAATCTGATTAATAACGCCAGAAACAGCCTCAATCAAAAATATCCAAGTAAAGACAAAGACAAAATCCTCAAGATCACTCTGGAGACAAATCAGACAGAGGGAAACAGCGATTCCCTTCGCATCACCTTCTTTGACCAGGGAACGGGGATTCCCCCCAGCTTGATCAAAGATGTGATGAAACCTTTTATTACAACGAGATCGGAGATTGGCGGGACTGGTTTGGGATTGAGTATCAGCGATGACATCATCGCCAATCATGGTGGAAAATTAAAAATTGACAGTGTCGAAGGAGAATATACCCGGGTGATAGTTGACTTACCTTTCATCAATTGAGGAACTGGAGCCGCCGTCTCAATTGCTCCTCAAATTTACAGGATAACTATGAATTTCAGCATTCTCGTGGTGGACGATGAGGAAGGCATCAGGTTGACATTCGCCAGTTTTCTTAACGAAGCCGGTTATAATACATCGGTTGCCAGGAACTTTCAGGAGGCACGGGTAAAGATATCCGAGGCTGAATATGATCTGTTATTCCTGGATATCGTCCTGGAAGGGGAATCGGGGCTGGATCTGTTGAAAGAGGTGAAAAGCAGGCATCCCCATTGTTTGGTGGTGATGGTTACCGGGTATCCCGAACTGGAAAACGCCAAAACAGCCCTTCGCTACGGAGCCAGCGACTATTTGACCAAACCGGTTGAAGAGGATGAGCTGTTGCGAGTGGCTGAGGTGATGTTGAAACAAAAAGCACTGGTTGATGAAAATGCGCAATCACGGACTCACCTGGAAGCGATCTTCGAGAGTGTGAAAGACGGTATTCTTTCGGTTGATAAAGAACTTAAGGTTATCGGGTTCAACCACTCCATGGAGACGATCTGTGGGTTCACACCGGGAGTAACAGGGGAATCGCTTGACCAACTTATGAGTCAATGCAGTGGTAGATGCCGCCAGGTTTTAATAGAATCTGTGACCTTCCGCAAAAAGATAGAGGTTCAACGTTTTGAATGTCACCCGAGTTATGGATCTCGCAAAATTATAACCCTGAATGCCTCTCCCTTGATTGATCAGCTGCAGCGATTCATGGGATCCGTTTTGGTACTGCGGGATGAGACAAGACTGGTTGATCTGGAAAAAAATCTACTCGAACGAAAGGACTATGCGAAGATTATAGGCAAAAGCCTTCTGATGGCGCGGATCTACGACCAGATCGACAGCCTGGCGGATATTAGGACGTCGGTTTTGATAACCGGGGAAAGCGGAACCGGAAAAGAACTGGTCGCTGAAGCGCTGCACTATCAGGGGGCCCGCGCTGAAAAACCCCTGGTGAAATGCAATTGCGTGGTCTTAACCGAGAATCTTATCGAGAGCGAATTGTTCGGCCATGTCAAAGGGGCTTTTACCGGAGCGGACCGAGACAAAATCGGACGATTCGAGCAAGCCAACGGTGGTACCATTTTTCTGGACGAAATAGGCGATATCTCCCCAACCATTCAGCTGAAGCTGCTGCGGGTTCTGCAGGATAAAGAATTCGAAAAGGTCGGCAGTATAAAAAACAAAAAGGTGGATATCCGGGTAATAGCGGCCACCAATCAGGATCTGCATGAAAAAGTCAATCGGGGTCAGTTTCGTGAAGACCTTTACTACCGCCTTAAGGTTGTCGAAATAGAGGTACCGCCCCTGAGAGAGCGTAAGGAGGACATTCCTCTGTTGCTCAGCCAATTTCTGAAAGATTTTGGCAAAGAGTTTAAAAAAACTATCAACGGCCTGACAGAAGATGCCAAAAAACTACTAATGGAGCACGATTGGCCTGGTAACGTGCGTGAATTAAGGCATGCTATAGAACACGCCAGCATCGTTTGCAAACAATCCATCATAACCTTGGACGACCTGCCACGTGACTTGAAAAACCAGGCGAGCCTGAAAAAAAAGCTCCCCAAGGACAAAACAGGGATTGGTTATCAGGATCTTATGGCGGCTCTAAAAAGCGCAGAAGGGAAAAAGGCCAGAGCTGCGCGGATGCTGGGAATCAGCCGCCAAACCTTTTATAAAAAACTTCGCCAGTTCAATATCAACGCATAATCTTTAGTCTCACCTGCTGAATCCACTCCTTGATTTGTGAAAATCCTTCGATCACAGCTTTGCCTCTGAAAGTGTCAACTTTACACCAACTGTCAATTGACACTTTGTGCAAACTTGACACTTTCACCATTGTGATTTGTAGCAATTTCTTGAAAATTTGCCGGGAAAACCGACTGAAATTGAATAGTGTCGTGGCAGGCATACTTATCGCAGTAGTAAATACAAATCTGATACTGGGGACTTTGGATGCCCCAGGCAGTCAAAGTGATCAATGGTACCAATTAAGCCTACACGCTTTTCGACAGCTCTTCTGACTGTGGTTTTGTCTGCAAAAAACGGCATTAAATATATCCAGGTTAAGAACATATACGATGCCGATTATTGTCTGAGAAATAATCTGCGTCTCCTTGATCAAGAAAGGAGATGAGACATGAACAAACAGTTTTCCAACCTTGAAAAAAAACAAAAATCAATCATCAAAAAAGGCCTCTCTTCAATTTTGGGATTGTTACTTTCGATAAATTTGGCGATAGCGGTTCCAATTGATCAAGAAAAAGAGGCATCAGCGTTGGTAGATGAAACTCGCTATAGTTTTGTATGGCAT
>JABGPJ010000174.1 GCA_018645005.1 Deltaproteobacteria bacterium
GACGGGTTTTATCATTCAGCTTTTGGTTTGCAAAAACCTAACCGGACATTGCTGATTTATTTTAGAAATTTCCCCCTTATTCAGATCAGCTTTTTTTAATCTAGATGAAATGAAAACCTTAAAGATACTGGTATTGACTGTCATAATTGTGTTTTGTTTTTTTGGAGCTCAGGCTCAAGAAAATGAATTTCTGGCAAGAGTGGTAGATAAAATCACGGCCTACAAAGAAGATACTGGGTTTGTCGCACTTTATAGTGGATTATCTAAATATAAAGATCAGGCTACAGATGATAGAACATTAGGAGCTTTATTTCTGGTTCCATTATTTGAGGATTATTACTTAGATATAGGCGCAATGACAATCGCCAGTTTTAGTAATGTGGTATCTACTTCTAAAACAGCATCTCAAACCGAGATTACAGAAAAATCGGTAAGTCATGTTTTTCAACATAAAGGTTATGGGACAACAATGGCTTTTGTTTATAGCACCAAGAGCATGTTAGGGTTTCAAATGTGGGGGGGAGTTGCCTTTATGAAAAATGAGATTGAAATTCACCAAAAAATAGTAGAAGAAATTGAAAGGGGGAATAGCAGTTTCCAATGCTCTGGAGAAAGTAAAGAATATGGTGAATTTTACAGTTTCCCTTATTATATCGGAGCTGGTTTTACTTTTAACGGTTTTGGGTTCTTTACTCAATTATTATATCAAGAGGTTCCGGATATTACAGTAAAAAGCCAGACAACTCTCCGGTGTCTCAATGGAAGTTCGGTTGAAATTCGAAATCATGACAAAGATGATGATATCAATCTTTCATACAGATCTGTTCAGGCAGGGATTCAATATCGATTTTAGCTTCCTTTGTATTAAAAGAAATCGTCCGATTTGAAAAAGGGATCAAATCTGCTCTTGGCTTAATAAATGAGAAGATATTAATAGAAAAAACAAGCCATTTACCAATACGATTGGCAAAATCTATTTTCCTCATTCTGGGTTGATCGTCGACCTCCTTCCCGCTATTCCAATGATAATAGCAAATTTAGAGTTTCCATCAATCACCTAAAAGAATTCCTTATTAATTTTCTACAAAAAGGGCTGAACCAGGTCCCAACTTTTTCAATATACTATAATAACAACATAATAAACCCAAAAAGATCATCTTTCCAGAAATGCGCCATATTGGATTAGATAACGTCCAATTTTTCTGGATTTCAGATTGAATGTGAATCAATCTTCGTGAGGAATAAGCACAGGAAGAGCGTGGTTGCATGAAATATCGTTTAAAACACCTGCCCCGTAACCCTTTAAAACAAGTATCTTGTATTTTGGGTTGATTATCTTGCCAAAATAACTCTGTCCTCTTTGTTCGCATTAGGCAATTCTAAAATGGTCTTTTCTGGACCAGGATTTGGGCTAAAAGATTTTAGTTGTTAGAATTCAAAAACAAAATTGATAAGAGAGACGGAATCTTAAGCTATTTTTCTGTTGGAGCTATTGTAAGCAGGGGATTTAGGGAGATTTTGTTTTTTTGACTGGACGGGTCAACAACGGTGAAATGTGGTAACCAATCAGGGGGCTCCTTAGAAATCGATGCCGTGAAAAATAAGACGAAGAAAACTAATCTCCAAGAATCTCCTGTAGCTCTTCAACCATCCTTTCAACGAGCAGGTTCAACTTCAAGTCTCCCAAGATGAGTTTCTCGTAAACTTGGGAAAACTCTGATTGATTCATACTGGCCAGTTTTCTTTCCATTAAACGTCCAACTTCTCTGGCAAAAAGCCGATGCATTCTTTTTTTGACCCGGGCCTGTCGGTCAACCACTTTCCATTTCTGACTCCGTAAGTCAATCTCAGCTTTCAGCAGGTCTACTCCGACTCCTTCCGTGGCAACTGTTTTGACAATGGGCACCCTGTTGTTTTTATCATCTCTCAGATCGATCATGGCTTGCAATTGGCGCATGGCCCTATCGGCAAGGGGCATATCCGCCTTGTTTACCACAAAAACATCTGCGATTTCCAGAATACCAGCTTTAATAGCCTGTATATCGTCCCCCAACCCTGGCGCCTGGATTACGACTTTGATATCCGCAATATCGGTTAAATCCGTGTCTGACTGCCCGGCTCCCACTGTTTCAAGTAGAATCACATCCCAGCCGGCAACATCAATCAGGTTGATGATTCCGGAAATGGCCGCACATAAACCGCCCAGGTGACCCCGGTTGGAAACAGAACGGATAAAAACCCCCGGATCGTCGATGTGAGCAGCCATCCTGAGCCGGTCCCCCAGTATCGCTCCTCCTGAAATCGGGCTGGAAGGATCAATTGCCACTACGGCTACACGTTGATCCGCACTACGGATGCAATCAATATAGGCATTGATAAGAGTTGATTTTCCGACTCCAGGCGGACCGGTAAAACCGATAACCGCAGTACGGCCGATGTCAGCTTTGATCCTGTTATATATTTCTGCACTTTCAAATTCGCTGTTTTCAATGGCTCTGATAGCATAGGAAAGGGCTGATACATCACCGGCCTGGAGTTTTGCAAACAGTTTTTCGCTGATGGATTTCTGTTGTTTCATAGCGTCCATATTTCAGGCTTTGATAATTGGTTTTCCTTCTCCCAGCTCCCGACGCAGACAGGCGACAATTTCTCCATGGGTAACACCTTTTTCCGCTGCAGTTACCACTTGCTCAAAAAGATTGTCGTTTTCAGAGTTTGCTGCACGGGCTAAATTATCTATAGCTCGTTGAACGGTTGATTTGCTGCGAGCAGCCTTATACTCCTTGAATGATTCCGCAAGTGCCTTTACAGCATCCGGATTGGGTCGATATGGGGCCGGCTCAACCTCCTGATCTTCATCCAGCTGATAGCAGTTTACACCCACCAGTTTTTGATCTCCGGATTCAATCTGCCTCTGAAATGACAGAGCCGATTCACCAATCATGGCCTGAACCAGGCCTGACTCAACAGCCTTAAACATGCCTCCGGCAGCATCGATTTTTTCAATCACACTGTTGATCTCCACTTCCATCTGATCCGTCAGAGACTCAATGTAATAAGATCCTCCCAGGGGATCGATCACATCACAGAGGTGAGCTTCCTCCCTCAGGATGTTCTGAGTGTTGACCGCGATCCGGGCTGCTTCCTCAGTGGGACAGGAAATCGCCTCATCATATGCATCTGTGTGCATTGACTGCAGGCCGCTTAAAATACCAACTATAGCCTGGGTTGTGACCCTGGCAATATTATTAAGAGGTTGCTGCCGGGTCAAGTCCACCCCGGAGGTCTGCCCATGGAATTTAAATCGCCAGGAACGAGGGTCAAGGGCTCCCAGCCTCTCCCGGGCAATACGTGCCCAGATCCGCCTGCCGGCTCGGAACTGGGCTACTTCTTCAAAAAAACTGATCGAGATGTCAAAAAAGAAGGTGAAACGGGTCAGTACTGAATCAATATCCATGCCCCGCACCAGACAGTCCTCAGCATACTGGATCGCAGTTGAGAGAGTAAATCCCATCGTTTCAGCCGGGGTTGCACCGGCCTGTTGCATGTGTTGACCAACCACTGAAACTGGATTCCAATTGGGAACCTTCTCCCGGCAAAATGCGATATGATCCAGCAGCATCCGCCGGGAACCGGTTAGGGAAAGCCGGAAGAACATGTGATTGGCCACAAAATGGGAGATATAATCACTTTGGTTGGATGTACCGGTAATGCGCTCCCAGGGAATACCACGGCGTCTGGCCACACCAAGCAGGAAAGCCAACAGGGTAAACGGCAGGGGGTCGTTCATAGCGGTGGAAATTTCCTCAATTGGCACGCCGGCAAGGCAGGTTTCCATATGGTCGATAGTGTTGATGATCGTTCCGCAGGTACCGAGCAGCACCTCTTGAATCTCATCACAATCCAATCCCCTGAAAGTCGAATTGCATGGCAACAGACTGATAGCCGAAGTACCTGAATCCAACAGCTTCATCACCCGCTCGTTATAATCATCGGGTGTCCCCAGCCCGATCAGTTGACGTTGAGACCAGGTCCGGCCCCGATGCATGGTCGGATAAATGCCCCGCGTAAAGGGGTATTGTCCAGGAAACCCCAGGCGTTCGTTAAAAAAGATATTGTTCGAATCGGCCGGTGAATAAAGAGGGTCTACCTCCAGACCAGATCGGTTACGGATCACCTGTTGTTTTCCCATCTGTTTCTGATAGGATTGTTGCCACTCTTCATGGGCGGACTGTATATCCGATGGTTGATTTCGTTTTCGTTTTTCTTCCATTACGCCTCCTCCCATTTCTGCCTTTTCAACTTTTGCGCTGATAAAGCCAGGCTTTTCACGTTATCGATAATCTCCTCCCTCAGGGTCCCAGGGCCAAAGACCTTGCTGACACCGGAATCCAATAATTTTTGGATTTCATTTTGTGGAATGATGCCGCCCACAACTACCCGGACCGCATCAAGCCCTTCGTTCGTCAGAGTCGTCATTAACTCCGGAATAATAAGATGGTCCGTAGCGAGAGAGCTCAAACCGATAATGTCGATATCTTCCTGCCGGGAAATCCCAACCACAGCATCAATGGTCTGCCAGGGAGGCGTATAAATTACTTCCATACCGGCATCACGTAAATACGCTGCCACAATACGGCTACCCCGATCATGACCGTCCAGCCCGATTTTAGTGATCAAGACACGTGGAGGAGACTCCATTTGAACTTCCGATTCGTGCATTTCTGATCTCCTTCATCCAAAGGTTTGACAAATCCAAAAAACTATCTTACTGTATGTTAAGTAATATTGACTAATTGGTAAGAAAATTACAGATATTAATTTCTATGTCAAGCTTTTTGTGTTCAGGATGATTCAGCATGGCCTGCAGGCGGGTATAGATCGTAGTTATCATTAAAAAAGGCAGTCTCAAAACAGGACAGGAAATGACTACCCAAAAGAATTTCAAACAGTTGGACAGGAGTGTCAGAAAGCAGACCATCATTGATACAGCAGCTGAACTGTTTCACAAAAAGGGGTACAGTTCCACTTCACTCGATGATGTAGCCAAAGCCCTGGGGATATCCAAACCCGCCTTGTACCACTATGTGAAAAACAAAAACGAGCTTCTCACCATTATCTATACCCAGACATTTGAAAATATATTCATGGACACTTATGAAATTTCAAACATGGATCTCCTCCCGGATGAGAAATTGAGAAGAATCATCCGGCACCATATTACCAATATTATCATGAAAGATCTGTATATGTTTTCCGTCTTCTTCAGCGAGGAGAACCGACTTCCGAAACGGGATTTCAACAAAATTCGGGAGGAAAAACGACGTTACACAGGGATTATTGAAAAGATCCTGGAGGAGGGCATGTCACAAGGTCTTTTTGTAAAAACAGACCCCCGATTGCAGGCCTATGCCATCATCGGAATGTGCAACTGGATATACAAATGGTACAAAGTGGGGGAAACCCGATTCAGTCCTGAACAGATCAGTGACTATTTTATTCAACTGCTTGAAGGTGGCTATCTGGTGGTGGATGAAGCCGATCAACCGGCACAGATCGGAAAAACAGGGAAAAAGAAACAGGGAAAAAGAAACTACCGAAAAGAGAAGATTTATCAACAGATAAAAATTCACTCTCAAAAACTGACTGAACTGATTGCTGAACTGGAGGATGCTTAACCAGCAATTAGCATGAGGATTGATTTTGCTTCATATTCGGTAAAATGTTTGGTAAAACAGCTTTCGCAAGAAAAATTCCCCAAAATTCACTTCAAACGGCCTCGATTCCGAAGTAAACTGGCCTTATTTGCGAACTGAATCATGGTATCGGTATTCGCGGTTAAGGATTTATGTTCCCCCAGGGCTAAACAGGTTTGAAAAAACATAGGCTTCATTTTGATCAAATTTTATTTTGAACCACTTATCCAGCTTGCTGATAATCCTGATTTCGCCATCGGGTTCGATTCTGCCGATAACGTTTGATTTTGTTGTAGGAGCATCTCTTACATTTACCTTGAAATCATTTTTATTTACCATTACCGGAAACTTTGGCTCTTCAATCTTCTCGATTATATCAACAAATTCTGATAGATATAACGAATATGCTCCCAGGGTAACAAATAATATAACAATGGCTACGATTGGGATGAGAATTCGTTTTTCTTTTAGTCTGCCAATAAGATAATTTACTCCGTCAGCTGTTACTGGATTCGGTTTCTGTTTGTTTCCGAATTCTTCAGTGAAAAATGTAGCCTGCTGATTTTTTATTTTTTCTGATAAAGTCTCCGAGTTTGATATATCCGATTCGTCTTTTGATGATGGCAATCGATTTGCGTATTTATTAGTTGTTGATTTCAGGCTGGGTCTTTTGTGATCTGCTAAAGGATATCCGCAGTTTGGACATTTATCTAGTTCCATAATATTTTGAATGGTTCAGTTTTTTTACCCCGTTTGCTTTCCCTACGTCTAACAATTTCTTGATTGATAGTCAAAGAGTTATTCGGATCGACGTGAAAATTGAAAACTACGAGTGATAGTGAAGTAATAGGGATTTTCTTTTTCGGCATTCCCTAGGTGACGCCCCGGCCCGAAAACCCTTGTAAACATTGAGTTGGGGTTTCCTCCACCATGTTACTTCCGGCCAATTCTAAACCCACTAAAAGAATCTAACTGGTCCCTACCT
>JABGPJ010000166.1 GCA_018645005.1 Deltaproteobacteria bacterium
TTTTTGGTACAATTGAGATGTTTATCGCCAAGTTAATAATTTCTCAACTCTTAGTTTAGAAATCCAAATTGAAGGACTAAAAACCTTTCTGGAACGGGTGGATACTCAATCCCTGCGTAGCTCATATCCGGAACTGGATAAGGGCGGAAATACGGATGTCGTTGTGAAAATTGATGCGATGAGTCGGGAGATAACGCTCGCTTTTTGTGGCAAAAAAAATTCGTCCACCTCAAAAATAATTTTCAGAGAAGAATATATCAAATTTGCCGCCTGGCCCTGAAACATGCTGACAAAATAGCAGCTGGATCATCAGTGGTTTTTTACAGTATCCAACAATATTAAATCACCCAATTTTACCTTTAGTTGTTTGGATACCAGGCTGCATTTCGCCTTTAGAAAATAGAAGATCCTCTTACTCTCCCCGCTCAATGATTCAAAATTCCCCTGCCCCTTAGCGATAATTACATCTGAGGATTTATAAAGTTGTTGCAGTTGAGCTGAACATTGGTTAAGCACCGTGCCGGGAGCCCCTGACCCGTTGGAAACAACATTAACAATATCCGTCAAGCCCACGAAGACCGCATCCTCCATTGTCGCATCATTGATGATGGGCCTGTCCCTCACCACATATGTTATATCAGCCTGAAAATGAAAGTTCAGCTGCTCAATCAAGACTCTATCAAATAAAATCTCTCCTGCATTATCCCCGAGGTACAGAACCCTTGTCGCCCTCTGCATCGCTTGCCTGAATCTCTCGAAATGATTAATGGCAACAGATGATCCTAAAGCCGAAGCGACCACCGTATCAAGATCGCCATATTGTGCTTGGGGTCCAAAATCTATGCTATTTCCAGAAATTGCCAGCTTGCAGGCCGTCAACAAAGGGTTTTCCGATGCGGCAATGGTTTCTTTCAGGCTGGGGTAAAGCGCTAAAGCCAATCGGTTGGAATAGTGCTTTAATTCTGCATAGGGATCGGCATTAGCGGTGGTTGTGTAAACAAGCTCATATACCGCTTGCGCGACCTCTGGAGGTGTCATCGTAAGCGGCATGGTGGCAAGTTTTTGAAGAACCAGTTTCAAAGTGCTCCACTGGATACATTCATCAGTTGATGCCAATCGACTTGCTCGTAAAGCCTGGTCTAAAAAACAAGGGATACAATCCAGATAGGTTTTCACAAAAAGTTCATTGAATGGTTTTGTTTACTCACGGTCTAATCTCATGCAAAATCAACACAAAAACTCTCTTGATGGGATTCTTCCATTAGACCCTTCTCCTCTCAATCATTTTATCGGCTATAGCAGCAAAGGCTTGCGCAACCTCTGAATCAGCATATGCCTTTTGAAAAGAGGTTCCTATATCCCCGCACACAACCATTTTCAAATCAAAGGGAATCGTGCCCAAAGACTCAATCTGGGTCAGTAGCGCTGTCTTTTCTCCTCCACCGCCAGGACCAAACAGCGATATGGGTTGATTGCAATGAGGACACGAAAAACCGCTCATATTTTCTACAATACCGAAGATACCGATATTGATTGTCTTGCAGAAGTTGATGGACTTCCGTACATCAGCAAGGGCGACCTCCTGCGGAGTCGTGACAATAATCGCTTTGGCATCGGTAATGGTTTGACATACTGTCAAGGGTTCGTCACCTGTTCCGGGGGGAGCATCAATGATTAAAAAATCCAGGTCACCCCACTCAACATCTCCGATAAACTGTCGAATAACTTTATACTTCATAGGGCCGCGCCAGATTAGAGCTTCGTCCCTGTTTTGTGAGAGGGATTCTATGGAAATCACTCCCAGGTTTTCGTCGTAATGAACCGGCTTCAGTTTCTCATTCTGGGTTACCATAGCCCTTTGATTCAATCCCAGCATTTTGGGGACATCCGGTCCATGGATGTCAACATCCATTAAACCGACCTGATAACCCTTGTTCGCAAGTGCAATAGCGAGATTCACGGATACGCTTGTTTTTCCAACTCCTCCTTTCCCGCTCATTATAATAAATTTGTTCTTTATTTTGCTGAGAGAAGCTTGAATATTCAGGTCTTTTTCATCACTGGCATCAAGATGAGGTAAGGAATTTCCTATGGTATTTTGTTGCATTATCATCGACTCCAAATTTTAGTACTTTCCAATTAACAAATGAACATCATTAAGCTGCAAAGGTCAACTTCGTTCCGGCCATGTTTAAAATAAATTTTTCTGGCAAAGCCTCCTCAATCTTCATAACGGCTTTTCTGCCTGTACAATGGGTTGGAATAATATAATCAGGATTGATCTCTTTAAATGACTTAATCGTATTTTCGACCACACTATCGGCTTCAGGGCCGGAGAGATGAAAACCTCCCATGACTGCATGAACATGTTCAATCCCACTTATTTTCTGAGCAAAGCGAACGGTATTAATAATCCCGGAGTGTGCGCACCCGGACAGAACAATCAGCCCTTTTCCTTTAAGATGGGCAATGATAGCGGTGTCGTCCATAATTGGATCCTGTTTTTCAACCCCATCCTCTACACAGCGCAAGTTAGCTGCCCCTTTTTCAAAGTCGGTTTCTCTCGGTATCTCTCCGAGGAAAAAAACGGTATCTTCCAGCATTCCATACGGCTCCCGTGTCACAACAGGGGAAACCCCAGCCGCTTCGGCCTGTTTAACAGAAAAAGACGGCATGGTGAGTTTTAAATCGTCTGATATTTTTGCAAATCGAGGACCGATGAAAACATCTGGATGTACCACCAACTTAATGCCTTTTTTCCCAACCAGTTCACTGACCTTGGATAAGCCGCCGACATGATCAAGATGACCATGGGATAAGGCCATAATTTGCACAGATTTCATATCCACCCCTAAAGCTTCGGCATTAAATGCGACACCATGCTCGGAAAAACCGAAATCGAAAAGCAGTGAACGGGATTGATCTCCATCTGTTGCAGTTACCATGGATGAGAAACCATGTTCAGCTAGGATGCTGTTTCTGACCTCCATATTTTTAAGTGGCATTGCCCTTTGTACCACTGTAGAATTGTCCGCGGGCACAAGATCAATATAATTATCAATCAGCGTTAGAATCTCAATTTTATCTTGTTGTTTCAGTTGAATTCCCATCAAATCTCCTTTTTTATGACGGACCCCATGTGGGTTTGACTTTCAAAAAAACATGATAATTGTAAAAAATTTCCCCTCGCTTAATAAACACCAGTCAACTATCAACAGAGATACACGGCAATAATTGGGCCAGCGAAATTTCACCTGTTTGTAATTTCGGAAAGATGCGAAAGAATGCAATCCCGTGGTTTTCCACAGTGGGGGAAAAAAGAATCCTTCAGCGATAATCTGCGACTCTGTCCCGATTTTTAGTCGCAATTATGCAACTAAGCGGCTTATTTGAGCTCATGCTCAAGGAGTCCTTAGTCATACGCAAGGCGGGTTTCTTCATCTGTCAGAATATGCCGAATGCGTTTTGTCCAACTATCTGACTGCCAAGTTCCTAACTCCTGATGGGTCAAAAAATAATTTTGTGGGATTGGATGGGTGCCAACGACCACGTTCAGTCCATACTTAGCGGGAATGAAACTGCAGAAATTTTGCAGTCGATGACACGGAGGGTACCCAACCACAAGACCCGTTGCTAAATGAATCACATCAGTTCCATTCTTTTTCATTTCTGCAGGAGCATACTCTATGTTACCGCCAGGGCAACCGCCACATGTTGTGTAGCCGGTTAATTCAACATCTTCCTCTTTGTACAAGGCAAAAGCGCCCGCCCTGCTTCTCAAAGCCCGCAAGCACTTGCCACCTGCACAGTTGTGGTAGCGATCACAAATAATAATACCAATTTTTTTCACTGTTTTGCTCCTTTTAATTAGCGATATCTGTTTTACGATTTCTCGAATTCATCTGGATGTCATCCAAGCTCATTTCTTTATTTCTTTTTCCTCAATCAAAACCGGTACCACTTCAATGGTTGGGGGCTCCTCTTTCGACCATTTCCGTTCCAAGAGCCCCTTTTCCATTGGAGCCTGAAGCTCATTCCGCATCTTAAACAGGGCTGGAATCGCTATAACTGCCATGCCCAATACTTTCATTACAGTTCTCTGGAGGAAACCGTCTGCCCTGTTTACGTTCCGGCTCAAGTACGGAAAGCCGGCCTGCGAATCGTCTTGACGACAGGTTCCAGGGGAATTCATACTTCTGCGCCGCCCCAGTCCTCTTCCCGAATTTCTTCCCCCACGTCCCAATGGTCCATCTCCGAACGGTCCCGTCCCATCTCCTTTTGGCATTTCAGCCTCCCTGTTGGAATCATACACAACCGGACGAATCATATTTCGCCCGGTTGCATGAAGTTAAGTGAACTGCACAATAAACAGTCTGTTCAAACTGCACACCTAATCAATTTGATCTAAACAATATCAGCAGCCTCATCTTCTGGATTTAGCTTTGAAAGTCTATTTTTAATATCCTGTAAACTTTCGCTTAGATATTTCTCTTCTGCCTGAAGCCATTCCCGCTCTTCAGGCACACTCGTTGATCTGGTCAAACTCTGGTTGCGTCTTCCTGGTCCTGAAGCGCCAAATCCTGCACGAAATCCACAACCTTGGCCATATCCGCCACGACCTCGAAACGGGACGCCGGCTCCTCTTCCCATACCTCGACCATACCCGGTTGATGCGTGCCCGACGCAATATCCGGCTGCTTTTCCTGTCATAGGCCCCCTTCCAAGTGGACCGCTTCCATCTTGACCTGGCATTTTACACCTCCTTTGCTAAGTTAAATATACTTCCTCAGTACACTACTTCTACTCCATATCAGGCAGTTTCGAAGTTCAACCGCCTTTTTCTACCTTATTAATTTGCAGAGATTGTTCCATACTCTATATGCCAGTTAGATTTAATATTTTCAGCATAAATACAGTCTATTAGGCAATCGTATGTTGATCGAAAATGGATTCTACAGTCGCAAACATGCAACACGCAAACATGTTAAACATTCACATTTACGACCCTAAAGCGACTCCGAAAATACTGAGGGCTATCTGAGTCTTTATAAATTTGTTGATGACATATCAACAAGGTACAAGCATCAGCGTTTGAGCTTTGTCTTCATTTGTCATTGTGTAGACAATTTGATTGGGCTTTTTCTGACATAGCAGTTCGATTTCGCTGCTATGCTGTTAGCCCAATTGCTTCTGTTGCACTTTAGAGAACGATTTCCAGAATTCCTGTAGGCAGGATATGACCATTTGCAGGCGGGAAACGTGGCGATATTGGAACCAATGAGTTTGCTGTCCATCCTCACTTTTTCTCCAGTGATACCAAGATGGACGATTGGGCATCGGTTAACTGTTGAAAGGCTTCTTTAACCAGATCCTGGCCATGTTTGACCTGATATTGATACACCAGTTGTTTGAAGAGATAGTAAGTAGAAGCAATAGGGTGTCTTGACAGAAAACGGGCAAATGCCCATAATCCAGTTACCGAGAGATAATTTAAAAACATGAATCCAGTGAGTAACCAGTAAATAAAATCAATGGGGAGAGCATGGAAAAGGTATTGATAATTGGGTGTAAACGAGTCATGGACGACGTGTGTGTCGCCTGTTCCAGGTGCATGGTCGGCTTCAACCGCAAAGAGGGTGATTTTGAAAGATACCGTGAGTCTGGAGCCGAACTGATTGGCATGATGGGTTGCGGTGACTGTCCCGGAGCGGGTATTGTACCCAGGCTGGTGCAGATGAAAACCTGGAATCTTCCCATGAATGAGCAGCCGACCAGAATTCATATCGCCCCCTGCATTGCCGATCATTGTCCCTACAAGGAATCTATTATGGCAAAAATCAAAGCCAAAGCTGGGATTGAAGTGATCGTAGGAACCCATCCCTATATACCCGAATCGGTTTTTAGCTGATTTCCGCAAGCTCCTTCCTGTGAGTCTCGGAAAATGAGTAGGTTAAGCCGGAACGGGATAACGCAAGCAGTCACACAGAGTGTTGTTCATCTGTGTGGATATTTGAGAGCACTTTAGTGGAGAGAGCAAACACCAGTGTTTGCTCCGGGGATTGCATGTTAGATGAAGACTTCTGGCTCTCTTCGGGCTTGAAAGTTTTTACTAACCCAGTTAGCGATTTTGTTAATCATCGGATCATCCACAATCCTCGCTCCGACAGAGCAGTTTTTCACGCAGGCATTACATAAAATACAGGCTACATTGTCGGTTATCACGGTATCTGCGATGGTAATAGCCCCAACGGGACAAAGCGCCGCACACTCTCCGCACAGGACACAATGTTCGTCCCGCGTCGATGCGGACATTGCCTCCATTGCACTTCTGTCACGATCGATATAGGGTGTGTTTCCGGGAAGTGTGATTGAGGACACCTCTTCAATTGACGCCAGCCCATTCATCTTGGCGCATATCTGCGATCCAAATTCTCTGGCAGCCTTTATATCTTCAGCATCAGGCCTCCCATTCGCCAACGGCCTTTCCTCATTCGCAAAAGAATGCTCCCCGATAAAAGCCCCACCGGCAACGGGCAAAAAGCCCAGTTCCCGTGTAAGATCGTTCAGCTCAAGCAACGCATCTTCGAAATCCCTGTTGCCATAAAGGACGACTATAACCGCAGGCGTCCTATCGGCTTTGAACCGTTTCAGTCTGGGAATTGCTGT
>JABGPJ010000183.1 GCA_018645005.1 Deltaproteobacteria bacterium
GTCCGGATGGTAGGTAACATCCAGGCTGGAAAGTCCTCTCAAGCAGATCCGTCTGTCGTTCGGATTCGGAAATTCTGCTGGCTCCAGCTTGACGATGCGATCTCCCTTGACATGGGCCAAAATTCCGCAAGCATCAATTCCACAGTGAGCGGGGCAAGCCGTTCGTACCGTCCTGACATCATCATTTACCGTCATTTCTCAATCTCCTTATTTTGAAAAAATAGCCCAGGCATGTCTGGTGAGAGGTGCGTTCTAGTACGGGAACACTTCTTCGGGTAAGCTATCGCGATGGGTATATTCGTCATAGTCTTCCCAGGTATTAATATTTTTGTACCAGTGGGGCTGGTCAAGGGGTAGGTACTTGATTTTGATTCGGTCGAACAGTTTTGAAATCTTTGTTTCACCCGCCGCAATGAGTTCACGGCAGGGATCAATCACACTTTTTCGATAGACTGCAAAAAGGGGTTCGTAGAGATCGTCTCCTGTCATCGGAATAACCGCATCATAATCTTCAGCCGTCTTCAGCATGCCTCTGACGATCGGGAAGTTGATATCAGGCGCATCACAGGTTGTGACAAAATTAAAATCGGTCCGGGATTTTTCCAGAGAAGACAGGATCCCCATCAAAGGTCCCTTACCTTTCAGTTGATCAGAAACCACAGGGATATTGAGAAAGTCGTATTTTTCAATGTCATTTGCACTGATGATGAGATGTTTGAAATTAGGCCTGAGTTGATCCATAATGTGTTCGATCATCGGTTTTCCATCGATTGACAACAGGCTTTTATCTCTTCCCATGCGTCGGCTATTCCCTCCCGCAAGCACGACGGCCGTGGCAGATTCCTGGTAAGACCATTTCCCATCAGCATAATTAACATCATCCGGTGAGATATCCCACCCGGATCCGTGAAATGTCACCACTTTATCGGCATATTTGATCACATCCCGACAGGTTTTCTTGATCACCCGGGATTTCAGTTCTCGCATCACCAGAAAAAATCCTGGCTCCAGCACCTGCCTGGAGCTATTGGATTCGCAGATGACACACGCAGATGAACCAAGCAGTTGACATAAGGCAAAAACCCCCTCTCTCAAGTGTTTTTTTCGAACTCTCAGCCAATATACCTTATCCGCACCGGCGTTCATCATCCTGACAGTATCCTTTCCAGCCGGTCCATCCCGCTCTTCATCAATAGAATATTTCCCTGTGAAGGATTTACAGACCCCACAACTATCACCTCCTCGGGGACATGGTCTGTCTTCATCGATCGTTGTTATTTTAATGCCGATGACCGTTTCCTGTCTGCGGTATTTTCGAATCAACTCACAGGCAAATTCAGTTTTCCCGGAATTTCTGCCGGCGGATCCTATGCAAAGTATATTTGAAGATTTGAACATGTGCATAACGTTTTAATTGCCACTCCATGATGGTCGTAGACAGAATCAAACCGTTTTTCCAGGTCAATTCCGTCTTGTTTTTCTGAAACTGATTCTGATGATTTTCCTGCTAGAAAAACAGCAGAGATACAATTGGAGATATTTCCCCAATCGTTTGCTATATTATGATGTAGGAATCGGGAACGGGACCGAATTGCTTTCGAAAACCGTAAACTCAGTGAAATTCAACGTCATGATAGTCATCCATAACCGGTTGTTTGGAACGATGTCGGCCCCGCCGATTCAATATATCGATCGAGAGATGATCTGGTGTCACCCCGTGTTTTCTGAGCTCTTTGATGGTCAAATCCCTTAACTCGTAATAAGCTTCAGGACCTTTTTTGACCGAATATCTTCTGAGCATGGGAATGACCAATTTATAAAAAGTGTTGACGTCTACCGGCGGATTGTTATTCTCATAATACTCATTTTCCATCTTCACAAAAGTATCGAACAGATCTTCCGGGTCCTCCACTTGATTGATTTCAACAGCCAGTTTGAGCAAATCCAGAGCGTTGTGGAAATGACCCTGATACTCTTCGTTGATCTTGTTCCCTCTCAACAGCACAAATTCATTAATGATTTCGTTTGGAATTAAGATATTCAGATAGGCATCAAGCAGGCGGTCTGATTTTGCATTAATCAAACGTTCCAGGCGGTCCACCTGTCTGGGAGTGATATTTGGCGCATACTTTTCGATGAACGGACGGTCATCGACGCCCAGCTTAATCAAAACCGCTTTTCCAACTCTTTGACCGAGTTTTTCCGGGCAGTTTCGCTCCAGAAATTCGACGTATTCAACCAGATGCTCATGGGGCAGTTTTTTTATTGTAACAATAATAGCATCCACATCCGGTTTATTAATCCGTTGTTTTTTGATGACATCTTCAAATCTCACCACACTTTCCATATCATTATTATTTTCCATCAAGCTCTCCTCGTTTTATACCTTCAATTATGCATCAACGATTTTTTTATCCCTCTCCGTTTTAGATCTCATTTTTCAGACAGCGATGTCCAGTGAAGTTTTCCGATCACGTATCTTTTCGATCTTAAAATGCAACGTTATCTGACCCTTTCAATTTCAGCATTCCACGGGCCTCATCAGGGCTGGCGATTTCCAGAGAGAGGGTTTCCAGCAGATGGCGAATCTTAGTCACCTGTTCCGCATTGCTTTTGGCTGGTACGCCTTTTCCCAGGTAAAGGCTATCCTCCAACCCCACCCGCACATTACCCCCCATCAGCGCTGCCTGAGTGGTAAAAGACATCTGGTGCCTGCCAGCTGCCAGCACTGACCAGATATAGTCATCACCAAAAAGTCGGTCCGCTGTACGTTTCATAAAAACCAGATTCTCAGAATCCACTCCAATCCCACCCAGAATCCCAAAAATCGATTGCACAAAAAGTGGTGGTTTGACGATACCCCGGTCCAGAAAATGGGCCAGGTTATAGAGATGACCAATATCATAGCACTCATATTCAAAGCAGGTGCCGTATCCTTCGCCCAGCGTTTTGACAATCCCTTCAATATCTTTAAATGTATTTCGAAAAATAAAATCGTCGGTCCCCTCCAAATAAGGCTTTTCCCAATCGTGTTTCCAGGTAGTGTATTTTTTTGCCGCCGGAAAGAGTCCGAAATTCATTGATCCCATATTCAGCGAACACATTTCCGGCTGTGCCATGATTGCAGGTTTTAACCGATCCTCAAGCGACATGTGCATCCCTCCCCCGGTTGTAATATTCAGCACTGCATTGCATTGCGCCTTCAGTCTGGGCAGGAATTGCTGATATACATCCGGGTTCCCGGTAGGCATTCCCGTTTCGGGATCCCGGGCGTGCAAATGCAGAATCGTCGCGCCTGCTTCTGCTGCATCGACGCCCTGTCGGACAAGGTCTTCCGGCGTAATAGGCAGATAATCCGACATCGTCGGCGTATGAATCGCGCCGGTCATCGCACAACTGATAATGACCTTATTCGTTTTCTTTGCCATGATTTTTCTCCTTTTCTGCTTGTGTAAAAATCAAATCAGAACAGAGTGCCCGGGATGAATCCTTTTCAGCTGATTTGACCAATTCTGAGGTGATCTTGTCCAAATTGAACCCACGACATCCAGCCTGGTTTTGCTAATTTTCCAATGCCTGGGTTTTCTTTTTAATCCCGAGCTTGGCTATTCGTGATCGCAGGGTACCATAATTGATATCCAGCAGTTCAGCCGCCCCACCAGGTCCGCTGATCTTCCAACCGGTTCTCTCCAATGCCCAAAGGATATGCCGCTTTTCGTTTTCCATCAAGGTCAATTCTGCATGATTTATCCCCACGCTCTGCGATTCCTTTTTCAGTTCCGGAACCCTGAAATTGGATTTCGTACTCATGATCACACCCCGTTCGATGACATTCTCCAACTCCCTGACATTGCCCGGCCAGTTGTAATTCACCAGCTTTTCCATTTCGCTTTCAAGGATATCGGTATAGTTCTTTCCCATTTTTTGGCAGATGGTTTTCAAAAAGTGGAATGTCAGTGGGGGAATATCCGCCTTCCTTTTTCTCAGAGGGGGTACATGGATAGGAAAAACGTTGAGCCGGTAAAAGAGATCCTCTCTAAACCTACCGGCTTTGACCAGATTTTCAAGATTCTGGTTGGTGGCCACGATCAGCCGGAAATCCGAGTGCAGTGTTTTGGTACCACCGACGCGTTCAAACTCCTGCACCTGCAGAACACGTAGCAGGCGCACCTGGACCTCCATGGGAATATCGCCAATCTCGTCCAGAAACAGGGTTCCGCCATCCGCCAGCTCGAACCGTCCCGCTTTCTTTTCGTTGGCGCCTGTATAAGCCCCTTTTTCATGCCCGAAAAGTTCGCTGGCGATCAGGGTTTCAGAAAAAACACTGCAGTTCACGGAGATAAAAGGCTTATCCGAGCGAGGGCTTTTATCGACAATGGTGCGGGCGACCAACTCCTTCCCCACACCTGTTTCCCCTGTTATCAAGACGGTCGTGTCGGTGTCCGCCACTTGAATAACCTTGTTTAAAAGGTTAAGAATGACCGGACTCTCACCGATAATTTTATCAAACCGCAAACTTTCGAGATGTCGCTCTTTATAGTACTGCTTCTCTTTCCTCAGTTTTCTATTCAGGCGTCGCACCTCATCGTAAGCTTCGGCATTATCCATAGCAATAGCAGTCTGAGCAGCAAAATAGGTAAACATGTCCAGGTCCGACTTTTTGAAGGCAGAAGCTAGAAATCGGTTATCAAAATAGAGCACCCCGATAATTTCGTTTTTGATGATCATTGGAACACAAATATATGAGCGCACATTGTACGGGATATTGTTTTGCTGCTCTGCGAGATCCAATTTTTTGATCACCCCTTTTCCTGACTTGACCACCTGCTGCATCATATCCAACTGCTCCCTGAAATCAGAGCGCCGAATATCCTCTTCCGTCAGGTTTTTTGCTGCCCGCAGCAAAAATTCTCCGGGATTACGTTCACGGTCCAGCAAGAAAATGGCTCCCCGCTCTGCACCTGTTACCTGAATTGCCGTCAGGATAATATGCTTTTCGATATCCTTTGTATTACGAATGGTTGTTATCTCCTGGCCCAGCTTTAAAATCTCTTCCAGCAGGTTGTCTTTAATATGGATGTCCTTGATCAGAAATTTCAGATCATCAGGAAATTGCAGCTCTTTATGTGAGAGGATGGTGCTGGCCGCCTTTTTGGCCGTCTTTCTCGCCATATTTTCATCCCCTACGGCCAGGTACTGGCGAGCGACCTCAATCCGGGTGCGAGCAATCGCCAGGCGATGTCCGGATTTTTCAAGACAGCGCAGGGAAAGGTTCAGGGTTTTTAAAATCACATCCGGCGGTTGGTTGTTCTGCTTCTGCAGCAGGGCTTTGTACCTGAAACCGTAGCCCTTGTAAAACGTGTTCTCGCCACTGATGGATTGATTAACTGCCTCCTCCAACGATATATCATCGATCCTCGGGTACTTTTCCAATTCCATCGCCCAGCAGATCTGCAGCATAAAACCGTAGGAAGACGTGGGGATTCCCTGCGCTTCATTCTCTTCAACAATTTTGAAGTACTCTTTAAGGCGCGTTACCGAGACCTCTTTGTCTTCTTTCCAATAATAGATCAAAGCCTGCAACAGTTTCAGATCCTCCTTGAGACGGGCATCGCCAGACTTGATGGTCTCTTCTCCCAGATCTGCTAAAAGCTTATGGGCATCGTCGATCCGACCGATACCCTTGAGTATGTACCCAATCTGTAAAACAGCCCATTCCGCGACCTGTAACTGGTTAATCTTGAGACAGTGCTTGCGGATAGCGTCCAACATACCCAATCCCTGATTCGCCTGACCAATCGCTGAATAGGACCGGCCAATAGCGGCAATGGCAAACAGTAAGGAGGTGTCTTCCGGGAATTTCTCAACATTTTGAACCGATTTCTCATATTCTTTGATGGTATCCAGAAAACGCCCTTGCAGATAGTAGAAAAAAGCGCTCAGGGTATAGATGGATTTCAGCAGTTTGGGATCTTCAACGCTTTGGGCGGCCGCCCAACCCCGATCGTAATGTGCCTTTGAGATCTTAAAATTGGCCCGCTGCCATTGGTTTACCGCCATATGCATGTTAAGGATAGCAAGAAAAGCGTTACTATTGATGGCTTCTGCGCGTGTCAGGGCATTCTGGAGAATCGTCGTGGCCCAATTGCTATCGATTCTGACAGAAAAAAGGTTCATGTATTTATTAACAGTCTCAATATATAAAAGATCTGCTTCGTCATGACTGACATGGTCCAGATCCCTGATAACCTTGGCATAGCACTGAATTGCTTCCTTATATTTAACCTCTTCGGAATATAGATCTCCTGCTTTAATCAGCCACTGACAGCCATCGAGATCATTTGAAATATGGAGTAGATGACGAGAGAGAGTGATCGCAGACGACTCGTCCTTTAGTGTCTCATCTTTGAAAATATCAATAATCCTCCGATGTAGCTTTTCTTTTTGTGCTTCAGAAAAAGTCCCGGCGTAGGATTCCTGCTTTTCGGTATTTATAAAGCAATAGAAACCCGATGATGCCACTTTCAATATTCCAGACTGAACATGCTCATC
>JABGPJ010000184.1 GCA_018645005.1 Deltaproteobacteria bacterium
GCAAACAGACACAGCATCACCAGCACCGCTGGAAAAGAGAATATCCAGCGGATCTACCGGTCCGTATAATCCAGTATTCTTTGCGAAAGCGTGATGGTTTCCATGTTTAAATGATTATTTGGTTAACCGTTCAATCTCCTTAACAGCAACATCGGCGGCTTTCTGAACATTGCCTCCCTCATAACCGGTGTAAATCACACGCTGCAGTATGGGTCTGGCTTCCGTAAACCTGGCGATGGGTATTTCAAATCCAATGCGCCCTTTATGGAGTGCCTCAACCTGCACTAGCTGTCAGATCCGATAAAAGTTTTGAAAGCCTCAGCAACGGTTGCCGGTGCTTCGATAGGAATGAAATGGCCGGAATCCTCAACTTCGGTATACCGTGCCTGCGGAACCATTTCCGACAATTTTTTCCCCATGGCGTGATTAGCCACTGGATCGCCGGTGGCCCAGACAAACTGGATAGGGTTTTTTTCATTTTGCAAAGCCCCCAGCCATCTCTCCTTGTGAAGGTATCGCTCCCTGACGTAAGCATAGACATTTGGAATCCGCTGGTTTCCGTTCTGGTACAGCAAAAGCTCCTGCATCACGGTTTCATCTTCTTCAGATATCACCTCCGGTTTTTTCATCAGCTTCTTGAGACCGGGTACATAGGGGTTGACCATGTTGGCGCACGCTTGCATGGCTTCAGGCAATCGCTGTGGATCTTCCAGCATGCGCTGGAAATCGGTCAGCGTGGCCATATCCTTGATCATGCTGCCATTCAGGAAAGTGGAGGTCTGGATCTTAAATCCCAACCGCCCTTCCTGTTGTCGAGCCAGAAGCTCAGTATGGGCACTGGTCCCCATATCGTGGCTGATGATGTGTGCCTCGCTAATTCCTTTTTTTGCAGCCAGAGCCTCGATCAGGTCTGTCTGCTGAAACAGGGAATAACTGAATGCCGCAGGTTTATCCGAGAGTCCAAATCCCAGGAAATCAAAAGCCACACATCTGAAAGCACCTTCCAGAATTCCGATAAGATCACGGAAGTCATGGCACGATGTGGGAAAGCCGTGAATCAGAATCACATCCGGACCGGACCCTTTTTCATAAACAAATACCTGATGTCCCATCACCTCAGTTCTCTTTCCACTCTCCATCCAGGCTTGGGTTGGTGGTGAATAATTATAATTGGCCATTTTTTCTCGATATTGAATTGCTGTTAACGCATAAGCGTATGTTTCCATGGATCCCCGCCTTCGGGACCATTGCAGAAATACGAAAAACAGTAATCTTGTGTCTTTGTCATTCCCGCAGGCGGGAATTCATTTTGGTTAAAATTAGATAGCAACCGGAACCCCTTTTATCTTCTCTCAATAACGGAAACGGTTTGAGCGATTTCTCCAGGAAAGTAATTAAAAGTCACCAACAAAGGTGTTTCAGCTTCAGTTCGAAATATTCGTTTAGCCGCCAGCAGCGAGCTTCCAGGTTGGACACCCATCGTTTCAGCAGTTTTCTCGTCCGCTTGAACAGCGTAAATAAATTGTTTGATTGACGTGAAACGTTCCCGTGAAATCTTCTCGATCTCCAGGTACAACGATCTATGTGAAATCTTCTCTGCCTCAAATATTTGGCCTTCGGTAGGTTTGATTGAAATCTTTCGGCCAATAGCTTCAACTGTAAATCCTCGAAACAATCCCCTGCTTTTCTCGTTGGCGATGTCACGAATTCCCTTGAACGTGTAAATAGCATCTCCCGGGCGAATCTCTAAATCATCAGCAATGCGTTTGCTCGCTTTGATTTTCCTTTTGCTGGTCAGCTCAAGCCGGGTTGCGTTGTTGAAATAAGCAATACCCTCGGTCTGGCCGATCGTCCATCCCTTACCTGAAGACTCCCATGTCCTGACAAAGGTCCCTCGTCCCTGCTGACGCTCTACAAAACCCTTGGTTTCCAGGATTTCCACCGCCTGCCTTACCGTAATTCGACTCAGACCGAACTCTTCACAGAGCTTGGGCTCCGTCGGAATCTTTGAGCCCGGGGGATATTCACCTGTGCTGATTCTTTCACGAAGCGTCTGGGCCAGCTTGTGATAAAGCGGCGAGGCATCTTCAGGATTGTTGAATATCTTTTTGGCCATAAGGTCTCATGGGAAATGGATCAGCAAATACATACTATCGTTATAATGAATTTAATGGGATAAATAGATCCTATCGTTATAATGAATTTTATCAAGAACTTTTACTATTTTTTTATTAAAATAATTATTACCGTATTGTAATTATGGAATTTATTTCCATTAAATTGGCAAGATACCTACGCATTTTAAATCTTAATTCCAACAAATTTTATATCGGGCAGGATGAACTCCGCTGACATAAATTAAATCGATATCGAATTTTTCCGGTTGTACTTCCTCAAAACTCCATCAAAGTCATAATTTCAACCAGTTACTGATCACAAATCCCATTTGATTATCTCAGAAAAAACCGATACATTTCCAGCTTCAAACATAAAATTTGTCACGGAGCGTTCAAAAAATGTATGTGCGTCCAGCTAAGGCTGGCATGTTTTGCAGGAGTCAGTCCTGCCGGGGTAAAAGTCAGAAAGGCGGGGTCATCTCTCCTCTGCTGAGCAATATCTATCTTAACGAGGTAGATAAAATACTGGAAAAAGCAAAAGAGGTTACTCGTCGAGGCAAATACACGTATATTGAATATGCTCGTTTTGCCGATGATCTAGTGATCTTGGTATTGAGTGTTCCGAGTGAATGAACTTGTTCTGTGATGGCTCGTTTTGAAAGTTTATTGTCGAATCTCTTTGATTCCATCAAGAAGTAACTTGCTACCCAGGGTTCCAAATGCTATCCCAAATACAATTTCGAACACTCGTGATGTTCTGAAATATATCCTCTGTGCTCTGCGAGAAGAAAACAACAAGCCGTAAGCACCATAAATAACAAGAGCAGTTTGGAGCAACCGCCAGCGAATCGGAAAGGGTGTGCGGTCCATGTCCAACGAGCCAACAAGCAATACGACCGGTTAAGCAATCGGACCTCGGGGTTGACTGGGTAATATTATCGGATTATAATTATAAAAATAATCTGATAATAATGGGGTGAATTATGAAAACAAAAGATTACCTGTCAGCAACGACCCTTTCAAAAAAGACAGCTGCAACATTGGAAAGCCTGGAAAAAGGCGAATCTGAAAAGCTGATTATATTAAAGAATAATGCGCCCAAAGCAGTGCTTTTATCTATGGAGTATTATGAAGCTCTGGAGGAAGAGATGGAGGATTTACGGTTAACTGCCCTTGCTTTAGCGCGTTTGCAGACATTTGATGTTAAAGAAGCGATTTCCCATGACGCTATGATGGAGAGATTTGGAAGATGATATGGGAGATCATTTATCATAGAGAGGTTGTCAGCGATTTAGAAAGCATCGGCCCTTCTAATGCCCGTCGAATCCTGAAGGCTATAGATTCTAAACTTACAACGAATCCAATAGATTTTGGAAAACCACTTTCCGGCAACTTGGCGGATTTTCGGAAACTACGGGTTGGGGATTTCAGAATAGTGTATCAAACACAGCAAACCGAGGTTATTGTATACGTTCTGGCTGTCGGGCCACGCCGTGATAAGGAAATCTATAAAGCGGCCTTAAAAAGAATCTAAGATTTTCAGGCTGTGACTCAAGATGATTTGTAAGCTTCATGAAGGACTGGGAATTCCGGCAGAATCTCTGATTAAGCCACCACAAGCACACAATTTTAATCAAACCTGAGAGATCAAAAGCACAATTCAAGCAACCTTTTCGTCAATCGAGTGACAAATCGGCCCGCTAGACCCTGGATTTAATAAATCTAGGCCACTTCCACCATTTGTCCCCTATTTGCGGTTAAATCAGTCGTCATAACTGCAATTTATCCCAGTAAATTCAAATATTTCAAAATCTTTCCTGAGATTTGCCTCAGAGGGGCACCGACGGCATGATACTCCGAGAATACCACCCGGTTTTCGTCGGTGGGATTATTCATCGACCGGTACAGCGATTGACCCGGTAAGGACTTCTCCTCCGGAGCCGCAGCACAATCCACACTCTCCAGAATGGTCGGGTAAAAATCGACCATCGACACCGGTGTCTCACAGATGCTATTCCCGGGGATATCCGCTCCGGCCATGATCAGGGGAATACTGGTGCTGTCATCGTAAAGCAGGCATTTACCCCATTGCCCACGCGAGCCGATCATATCCCCGTGGTCGCTGGTATAAATCACACGGGTATTGTCGGCATATCCCGCTTCTGCCAGTGCTTCGAGCATCCGGCCAATGTTGTGATCCAGAAAACTGCACAGGCCGAAGTAAGCTGCAGTTGCCACACGGCGCTCCTCTTCGGAATTTCGGTCCATACCGGGAAACACCTGCATAAACCGCTCAACCCACGGGTGCCTGATATAACCATTTTCGGGATGGGCGTGGGCTTTCTGAATATCTGTCAGTGGATACATCTTGAAGAATTCCTCGGGGACAATATAGGGAAAATGGGGCGCAACCAGCCCCGCATAAAGTACCCACGGCCGGCTATCAGACGATTGACTCCTTTTTTTCAGCCATTCGCAGGTCTGCCGGGTGACAGCCAGATCGTACCTGTTGTAGTCGGAGGTTCCGGCACCGGAATATCCCACCATCCCTTCGGCCCCCTCCCGAACCGGCAATGGCTCCCGCACCGACCCCCAGACCTGACCAATACCGTCCTTGATGTGCATGGGGATTGTTTGCCGGTCGAAACCAGTGTCATCGGTCTCGTTGCTGAAATGCAACTTGCCGATGCTCTCCATCGGAATTCCTTCCCGGCGTAACTTGTGTCCCCAACCCGGTACAGCTCCATCATACCCCATGGCGTTGTCCCAATAGCCGTCCTGGTGGACATACCTTCCGGTCATAAGACTTGCGCGGGCCGGGACGCAGATCGGACAGCTGGTATACGCCGATGTAAATCGGGTTCCCCGTGCAGCCAGGGCATCGAGATTCGGTGTCTTGACCATCTCATGGCCGGCGCATCCCATCAGCTTCGGGTGATGCTGATCAGACATAATGATTAATAAATTTTGTGCGTCCATACTGTATCACCGTTTAATGATCAACAAATTTTGTGCGTCCATACTGTATCACCGTCTTTCGAGAACTGAGACCAGTTGGAAGCTATCACAGGGAAAATAGGTAAAGGCGACCAGCAGCGGTCTGCCTGACTCAATGCAGTATATGCTTTTCTTTACCAGCACCGGACTTCCAACCGGAATATCCATTTCCTCAGCTATTTTTTGATCAGCCGCCGCCGCATAAATAAACTGTTTGGCCGACTTGATCGGCTCCCGCGAAATCTTCTCTACCTCCAAAAACAATAATTGACTTTCTATCGGTTTGATGAAAGCCGCTCACGGAGCACTTGATGAAGGACTGCATTCAACCCCCAATAAGGAAATAAACTCTACTCAGGGGTCAGGTATCACTGGCTGGATACATTTCACTTCTTTTGTTTGATCCTCCATTCCATCATCGTAATTCATTATCTCTTTGCCGTTTATTCATCGACCCAACCGCGGGCTCACTATCAGGAAAATGGCCAGGATTTGGGCTGACTTTTGGGTCCCTAATTAAGGTGGACTAATTCTAATATCAGGTTTACACTTGAGTAGATATCTGATAGATTTTCTGTTATGAAAAAACAATCACAAAAGAGATTCAAGTCTAATAAATACCAGAAAGTTATCAACGAACGCTTCTATGTTGCAGAAAGAAATGGAGGTGGTCTTGTAAAATCTGAGGCTTGGAAAGACTCAAAAGGAAAAATTGTAAAATATAGCCTGGCATATATAAATCCACTAGTATTTTCAGGAGATGATGGTCGAGTTTTAGGATATGATAATACTCATCAATACCATCATCGGCATTTTATGGGAGAGATAACACCAGTTGATGATTTCATAAGCTACTACGATTTGGTTAAACGATTTGAAGAAGAGATCAAGGGGTTCATAAAATGGGAATAGAAATCAAAAGCGGAAGTCTCGTCGACTTTTTTACTTCGGCGAAAGATACGGCGAAAGAGATCGACGAAGGGAAGAAAATCACAAAAAAAAATACAATCTGGATTGAGCCGAACGACCTTTCGAATCTACTTAAACCTGAAAGAACTAGATTGATTAGAATGCTGAGAAGAAAGAAAAAAATTAAGTTTAGTGATCTGAAAGACGAAATGAAGCGAACTGCTACAAGTTTGAACTATGACCTCAAGTTACTGGCAAAATACGAATTAGTTCGCACTTATAATGAACCTAACCCTGGTCACGGAATACATAAGGTGGTTGAACCATTGTTTGGAAACCATAAGATCGAATTCAGAGCGGAGATATAGCAGAATCTAGGTAGACAAGGTGTCAAATCTCCGAAACATCCACCATCATTACCCTTTTCAAGCATATCGAGCGCCACTT
>JABGPJ010000115.1:0-35026 GCA_018645005.1 Deltaproteobacteria bacterium
ACTTTTCAATTATGACTTTAAACACATCCTGGGGCTTATATCTCTCAACCTCATGTGTTTCAGATACCAGGTTATCTCTTCTGACAGTGTTTGAATGTCTACACCCATTTTGTCCTCCTATAAAAAGAAGATATTGTGAGTTCAAATAAAGGTTGGTCTCTTTGAAAGTTCAACCTTTATTTGATAAGTTTTAAGCATATGCCAATAAAGAGTCTAAGCCGATCAATTAAAAACCGCAAGGGGTTCTTCGCAAAAAGTATTAGCTACAAATTGATTCTCAATTTGATCTAACTATAAAACCAAAAAGTAAAATATTTTGACTATACTCTAGGCAGACATTTTCTCAATTTAGATACATCTTCGCTGGTGTGGGTGATTTGCTGCATGGATTTGAGCATTTTCTTCATTTAAGCATTTCCAGCCTTCGTTTCCTGCAATGATTGTCGTGTCAGGGTCTGGGCCGAATTTGCTTTGTCTTCGTTCCCTTTAGCACCTTTTCCGACGATTCCCATGGATGATGTTATCTCTTCCAGCCTCATCGCTTGTTTTGACGAACCACTGGCCAGATCCTCTGAGGAACTTTCAAGATTCAATGCTGTCGTATTGACCTGCCCGCTACTCATTGCAACCTGCGAGAGAGTCCTGCTCAAAACTTTGATAGAGCCATTGATGTTTGTTCTCATCTCATCCAATTCTCCGTTTAAAACAGTGTCGATCTGGCGAGAGAGATCACCTTCTGCAACGTGTGTCATCACAGCATTGATATCTGTTATTGCGGTCTGAAGATCGTCAGAAAGACCGTCCAGCGTATCACATAATAATCCAATTTCATCAACTGCTTTCTGGCCTATGCGTACGCTGAAGTTTCCATTTTTGATCTCGTTCATGACTGTGGTTACTTGAATCAGTGGGCTGCTGATCCGCCGGCTGATCAGCAAGCTGCAAGCAATCGCGACGAGCATTAGAATAACTGATGCCGCCAGGTTCAGGGTGCTGATTTTCCGTGCAGTCTGATTAATTTCCTTATTATCCATTACAGATAAAATGCCCCAGCCCAAATCTGGTACTACAGCATAAGATACCAACAACCGTTTTCCATTCCAGTCAATTTTCATGTCACCTTTGGGTTTCTCCATCCTTTGTTTTCCCCACTCAAGCTCATGAATATTAATTGAGTTGTCGATTGTTTCATCCGGATGATAAATGATCCCGCCATATTGATCGATCAAAAATACATAGCCGGACTTGCCAATTTTAACATTGTCCAGAAACCGGTCTGTAAAGTACTTCAGGTCTATGTCAGCGAACATGATGCCGATGATTTTTTCATCGTCTTTTATGGGTAGCGAGATGACAAAGCTGGTGGATTTTGTTTTGGGATTCAAGCGAACGGGAGGTTTGGGCATTTCTCCCTTCATTGTACTCTGAAAAAAGGCTTGATTCGCAATGGAAGCCCCACGCTGTTTTTTATCGGATGAAGCGACGACCTTACCATCTTTTCCTGCTATGCCAATGGAAAAGCAAAACTCATTTGCCTTCGCATAGGATTTCAGCTTTTTTCTAGCAGATTTGCGGGATGTTTTTCCAACGAAATTACCCTCAAGAGAAATCTTAAAAACATAACACTGACTCAGTTTTTCCACATCGTTTCGACGATCTTTAATTCAAGTGAGAATGATCTGCTCTGTTATTCGGGTAATCTGCCCGGTTTCTCGAGTCGCTGAATCGGAGACTGAATCAATAGTTGTTATAAAAAAAATGAGTGTTGGAATGCCTGTTGCTGTGATTAACAAAAGCGTAATAGAAAGTATGATTTTTAATGATATGGACTTCCTTAGCTTATTTATCATGAGACCTTCAGTTTTTTTTAAGAGAATTGATTTGATAAACCCAATAACGGCCGAACATACAGGAATATTTAACGGAATGTCAATTTAATTTGACCGATATATTGACACTGACTGGAACGGTTTGGAGAGCAATTAAATATTCATGTTAAATATTTTTCTCGATTCCGCTGCTGTTTTTTGGTCGGTTGGCTAATCCTCGATGCCCTTCATCGTTTCTCAAATGATTTTTTTGTTCTTTGGCAATACAGCCGTTTTACCAAAGAACTTCTCAACTTCTTCTACAGTCTGCATTCTGCGTAGGAACTGGACCTCTCAGGAGGTAAGTATTTATTTATTTAAAATTAGGGTGAATTACGGATTTTCAAAACTGAAAAATTCTGATATTCAGATTCTGCCAGAATAGTTATACAGAAATATTCATTTTCACATTCCCCCTTTTGAAAGGGGCCGCGCGTGATGTGACTATCGATTAACAGAATCAGTAAATATTCAGATAGTTAGGGTGGTCTAATAATAAATAACAAAATCAAGACATTAATTTTTTTACCCGTGATAAAACGGAATATTCAATGATAAAGCACCCAATTCATGTAGTGTTAAAAACTATGAAAATCTACTTGGATCGGTCTATCGTTGTTTTGATTTCTCTGTTCTTCCTCAGCTACAGCATCATAAGCAGTGCAAGCTGCCGTAGTTTTGAAAATTTAAACAAGATTTTCAATAATGCCTACACAGAGCTGCTCGTTCTGGAAGATGACTCGGGTGAGATGGTCGTACTCCTTGATTCGTTTTGTGAAGTCGATACCGGATCTGAAGATTCATCGGAAGAAAATGACGACCCTGATTGTGAGCAATGTACCTACTGCCAGGCCACTAATAATGGATTAGTATTGACGCAGGCGCCGCCCCTGAATCTAAATCAGGCCATTGCGAGCAGCCAAAAAATCCACAACCACGGACGTTCTTACATCAACAAGAAAATCACCCTGAACCATCCCCAGAGAGCCCCCCCTCAAGTCTAAGAACCTATTTCCAAAGAAAACCAAAAAATCACAAAATAAGTAGATTCTGTCAACGCCAACAGGTGTCCAGGCTTACGTGCGCCTATGGTTCTGCTAAACGGGTGAACGTATACCTTGAGGCTGATTTGAATCCCTACGCTCTCTTTTCCTGGAATAAGCGTGTCTGTTTTTTCTCAGCCCGTGAGTCTGAGTCGAAAAAAGCATATTTGCAGGCATTGAGTACAGCATCTAATGGAAGCTTATGGCAAACTGTTGAATTTGTTTAGATTTTGTCAAATGGTTTCGGATATTATTGTCAGATTTGACTTTTCCGTGGTGTCAACATGAACAGTTGAACAATGACGATCTTAGCATTGTCGAGTGAGTCCTTTTTCTGGGAATCCACCCGTGTGAAGGACGCCGTAAAACGGACAATCATCTGATCAAGAAAAGCCAAACAAATTGAATAGGTTATCGTTTATATCATCTAAATATTGTCAATATTTGAAAAGAAACTATGGAAATAGCAGAATTGTTGTTTCTATCTTTGGTAACTTTTTAGAGGGGAAAAAAATGAAAAAACAGATTAATAGAAGAAAAATGTTAGGCATCATGGCAGTTTCAGGAGTTAGCTTAAGTGTGACCGCAGCATGTTCTCAACAACCTGCTGCTGTAAATCCGAAACATGCTACAGTTGATGGCACTCCCAGGCAGTTTTTTCCAAAAAATGGCCCCGATTCGATGCCCCAGAAAAACGACATTGAGAAGTACCCTAAATGCCCATATTGCGGTATGAGTCGCAAGATGTGGAATCACAGTCGACACCTGATCCATTATGGTGATGATCTGGTTGATCCAACCTGCTCGCTCCATTGTGCCGCCATCAGTCTGAGCCTGAATCTCGACAGAACACCCAAAGCAATTTACGCAGCTGATTTTGGTGCTGACACGAAGATCAAACCTTTAGTCAATGTTGATCAGGCAACTTACCTGGTCGGCTCTAACTTAAAGGGTACCATGACGGCAACCAGTAAAATGGCCTTTGCCTCTGCAGAATCGGCGAAAGGTGTCATGGGTGAAAAAGGAGGGAAAATCGGTGATTTTGGTTACGCGTTGACCGAAGCCTATCTCAGCATGGCCAAAGATACGATGATGATTCGGAAGAAACGTGCGATGAAGAGAAAAAAAATGAAAAAGTAGGAAACAGCTGAAAAAAATATCGGACATTGTTTGATGGTTGCGGAAAATTCAGGTAAATCGATCCATCCATTGATCAGATAGCGGGAAGGTCGGAGATACCTGCTTTGAAACCTCGAGCATACCAAGCTATTGACCTAAACAGCGGAACCTTACCGTTTCATTTTCATCCAGTTCAATTGATATATAATCTATCTATTATAGAGGTTTAGGTAAAATAATCGTATTTCTTTTGTAACTGTTCAGCATGGCTCCGTCGAGGGGATCATGATTCAAAACACGGATGAATCCATCCCTGGAGCCAAGTGTTTCGTTAGAAACGCGTTGGCGAAAACGTCCTGTTTTCGAGCATTTTGAATCATAATCCCCTCGACTCCGGAAAAGTGGTGAATAGATACTTTCTTTTTTACTTCAGTCTGGTTTGTCTATCTCTACAAACAGTATTTGCACAAAATAACACAGTCCATAACAACGACGATAATGAGAAACTCATTGAGCATAAACTTGATGAAATCAGTGTCACTGCCACTCGCATCGAACGAAAAACAGCGGAAGTTCCAGCCAGTATTGCAGTGGTAACAAAGGAGAACCTCGAAGATTCAAAAATGCATAATATTAAAGATGCATTGATAGAAGCTCCTGGGGTTCAGGTTCAATCAATCGGCTAATAAATTAGTCAAGTGTTTCCCATCAATGAAAAGGAAACACGTTGCTGTCACATTTTATTTGCAAAATGTTCAATGTTTTTACGACTTTTACAAATTAATTATGTGAAGCTATTTATTAACGATCCCTAAGCAGGTCTAAAACAACCTTTCCAGGACTAAAACGGTTGTTTTAATGGAGTTATTTTATTGTAATTTATTCTAGGTTTTTCAATATCACGCTGGTTTGCCAGTAAACTCTTGATTCTGAAAATAGCAGATAAAATGACCGTTTTTTCAACCAATAGTTTTCTCAAAGGATATATCCTTATTTGGGTACTATTGTTTTCTTATATGCCTATTTCAAAGGAGCTTCAAGCTCAGCAGATCAAGCTGCGATCATTTTCCAAAATAGGGGGCAATTTTATCCTGCATGACATGCATGGCAATAAAGTCCAACTAATAGATTTCAAACAAAAAATAGTGATTTTGTTTTTCGGATATACGCTATGTCCGGATATATGCCCTAATACGTTGTTCGTAATGGCAGATGTACTGAAACAGCTAGGAGAAATGTCCTCGAATGTAAAACTTATTTTCATCACGCTCGATCCCAAAAGGGACACAGGCAAGCGGTTAAATGAATATTTAAGCATATTTGATAATCGAATCATCGGTCTCAGAGGAGATGAAAAATCAACAGTTGCAATCACCAAAAAATATGTAACAAGATTCCGCAAGAAGAAGTTGGGATCAACAGAAGAATATCTTATTGACCATACTGCTTACACTTTTCTCATCGATCAAAACAGTACCATCAGATACATCTTCCCGTATAAAACCACTCCCGGTTTCATGGTCAAAACGGTTATCAAATTATTGGCCGAAACGTCTTAAAGAGAGTATTTTAAGTCGATTTTTTACCCTTCGCGCGAAGAGACAAGAATGCATATTCACATTCATTCATCAGGCGGAGAAGCAAAATTCTGGCTTGAACCTCAAATTGAATTAGCAAAAAACTCCCCAAAACACTGGACATTTTGCGAACAGAATGTGAAGCAATTTATGAGCCGACCCTAAGCATTCCATAAGGGCCAGTTGAGCACAATGAAGCGGCTATGATTCATCCTTGCGCTTTTTCCACTACATATATATTATTGGCTGACTGGTATAGATAGATTTTACGGGCTTGAACAGAGTTCGGTGGATTAACCTCTGCAAGCGTGCCGAGATGCCCGTAGAAGCATGGTTAGTGTTTTAGCTGATAAATGCTAATCATCGTCATCACAAACATGAAAGGAGGCTTAAATGTTAAACTCGATCATTCTAATTAATGCTGAACGAACCAAAATTAATGAAGTGGCTGATAAACTTGCCAGTACAGATGGCATATCAGAAGTTTATTCGGTGGCTGGAAAATATGACCTGATTGCGATTGTGCGGGTCAAATCAAATGATGATCTAGCCAATCTGGTAACGAACGAATTATCGAAATTTGAATCCATTACTAGAACAGAAACTTTGATCGCATTTCGGGCGATATCCCGTCATGATCTGGAAGCCATGTTTTCCTTCGGTTTTGAGGAAAAGTAGGGGATACTTCATCTGGCCATCCATTAAAGTGTTGAAAAAAAGAGGATTGACATCGCAAAAGGGAATTCTTATCATCGAACTCCGGGTCCACTAACTTGCAAAACACTGTATTTGCGTACTATTTTCGTTTGTTGATTTTAATTCGCTTTATACAATTTTAAAGTAGGTTTTTCTGGACTAGATCATTTCTTAACGTGAGGTGGAAGTCATGAAATATTTTTTTTCTGATTAACGGATACAGATAATAAAATTCCAGACATCGATAATCATATTTATTTCGGACGAAATATCAGAATGTTAGGGCAGATATCTAATGTATTTTGGAGTGCATGTCTATGTTAAACAAACCAACCTACGAAGAGTTGGAAAAAAATATTTCGGACTTGGAGAAAGAGCTCCTCAGGCAAAAAGACGCTGAGAAGGCACTTCGGAAGAGCGAGGAACTTTTTAAACGTGTTTTCCAAACGAGTCCGGACTCAGTCACCCTTACCGGGCCGGATGGGGAGTATATCGATGTAAACCGGGGATTTATAACATCAGTCGGTTACACCCGGGAAGAGGCGCTGGGGGAAACGTCGAGCAATCTCAATTTGTGGGTTGACGAAAGTGATTTAAATGAGTTGAGGCGGATTCTTGGAGAAAAGGGGTTCGTTCAGAATTTCGAGACGCAATTTTACAAAAAGGATGGCTCTATCAGCACCTCCCTTTTATCTGCGTCTGTATTCGAAATTGACGGTGTCTGGCTTACGCTTTCCATAACCCGTGAAATCAGCGATCTGAAAAAAGCAGAGGCTGCGCATAGGGAGAGTGAAGAAAAATATAAAACAATCTTTGAAACGGTTCCAACATCGATAATCATGCTGAATAAGGACGGCCAGATAGTCGATATCAATCCCCACTATGTAACCAGTCTCGGAGAAGGAGAAACAAAAAAGGAAGACTATCTAGGAGAAAATCTTGTATCACACCCAGACACTGTGAATGCTAAGCTATCCGAAGCGTACAAAAAAGTACTTGAGGGAGAATCATTTGACAAAAAGGATGTATATTTCCCAACACCAACAGAAGGTACGGATAGTTATTTCAATGTTAAAGGCGCACCTCTTTTTAAAGACAAAGAGATTATCGGCGCAGTTATAACACATGAAGACGTCACCCAGCGCAAACATCTGGAAGAACATTTAGTGAAAGCCAAGGAAGAAGCAGAGGCTGGCAACAAAGCAAAATCTGATTTTCTAAGCAATATGAGCCATGAACTACGTACTCCGATGCAAGGGATATTAGGTTATGCCCATCTCGCCATTGAGAGAATTGATAATCTATCTAAAGAGAAAATACTTCAATATATCAAGCAAATGAAGAACTCGGGCAATAGATTACTCTATTTACTCAATGATTTATTAGATTTTTCCAAACTGGAAGCAGGGCTGGTTGAATACAGTTTTTCACCAGTGAACTTGTCCAAACTGGTCCAGGTACCGGTTTATGAACTGGGTGCTTTGTTGAAAGAAAAAAATATTTCTGTCAATTTCTTACAACCGGATTTTGACGATCTTGGATTTATGGATTCACAAAAGATTATGCAGGTCATAAGAAATCTATTATCGAACGCAATAAAATTCTCAGATGCCGGAAGCGAAATCGATATTAAAATTGAGGATGATACGGATAACCTGGCCTTTTCCATTTGTAATAGGGGTGTTGGTCTTCCGGGGACTGAATTGGAGGCAGTGTTTGATAAGTTTGTGCAGAGTAGCAAAACCAAAACAAGTGCCGGGGGAACCGGTCTCGGTCTGGCTATTTGTAAAAACATCATTTCAGATCATAAAGGAATAATCTGGGCTGAAAATAATCCCGATGGCGGAGTAATTTTCAGATTAAGGATTCCTAAAACTCAGTGTAACACTCCCTCTCAGTTAATTGTGTAAAGGAAAACCTCCATTGGAATGTGACAATGGAAGAAAAACCAAAAGTAATGATTGTCGACGATGATCAGATGAATTTGATATTTTCCAGGGTGCACATAAGCTGTTTTTACATTTATCAGATGTCGATCCGTGTACCCAAGCCTTTATCGATAGACTGCTCGTAAATGTATTCGGCAGCAAAAAGGTCAAATAGCGCCATACCGACAGATTTAAAACAGGTTGTGGGTGACTGGTTTCGTTTTACCTTGCCGGTGATCAGCTTTGCCAGTGTGAATACCTGTTCCATTTTAATCCAATCTTTTCTCAGTGGAATGGCCAGGTCGCCAGACTCTTTGATAGCAAATTCTGTATCAACAAAAATCTGCGACACATTTTTGAAAAGTGCATGTGAGAACTCTCTCATATCAGGTTTGAACGACCCAACACCGACGAAACACTTCTCTGACAATAGCTGTTCATCATTTGGCAGAACAGGTTCGCTGGATGAGGTCGCTGTGATAATCACGTGTGATTTTTCCACCAGACTCCTGACTGTGCTTGCTATGACTATTTTAACATCGGGGATCAGTGGCGCAAGTTTGTCCATAAAACGTTCCATCGACTCAGAGTGACGGCTGAAAATCAAAACTTTTTTAAAATTGAATTCCGAACATGCAAATAGTGCTTGATGAAATCCCTGGACGCCAGTGCCAATTATTCCAAGTGTTTCGGCATTTGCAGGTGCCAGGTGGCGAATGGCTACACTGCCGACTGCAGCAGTTCTCATGGCTGTTAACTTAGGGCCGTTAAGAATAGCAACAGGTTCCCCGGTTTGCCTGTTATTTAAGATCACAATTCCCTGGATAACGGGTAAATTCCTTTTAGAATTTTCCGAAAATACAGAAACAAGCTTGGTACCAAAGATCTCTTTGGCAAAACAGGGCATTATCAGCAATGTGTTTTTATCATCATGAACGTGCATGCGGTCCGGCATCAAAAAGTCACCGTTTTCGTAGGTAACAAAAACCTGTTCCATGATGTCGACCAGCTGCTTGATTGAAACTGCCCGGGTGAGATCTTGTTCGTTTATGACAAGCATTGATGTCCCATCTTTTAACTCCTATTGTTTCGTACCTGAATTCTGCAAGTAGAGGGCAGAAAACTTTCGAAAAGGGAAAATATATCAATAAGTAACTGGAATTATTCATATGGTAAACATTCACTTTGTCCGTAAATACAAATCAAGAATATAGCAAAAGGTCTTACAAAGAAAGTGGAAATCTATTCAACAGCCCAAGACCTGATGAGACAGATTCAGGCTTTTAGTTAAGGGGCACTTCACCGTAATTTAACCACTCAACATGGCGTGCACCATCAAGTATCTCATAATTTCGGTTCTTTCGCCCGTTCCGAACGAATGGTCAAATGGAATGAAGGCCTCCGGATCGCAGAAAGCCTGGGGCCAGAAGGTAGATTATTATCAGCCCGGAATCGTTTTCCCTGGGGTAAGGGATCTTTCAAAAATAACTTTGGAATCTAGTCGATTTTCTACTGGATCCCGGATCGGAGTCCGGGATGACTCAACGCCGCAAGCGGTGGAGTATTAAATCCATGCTTCGCAATAAATTGAAATGATGAGATGATGTAAGTCTGATGAGGGACGGATTTGTATTAAAGTTCAAAACTGAGTATGCTGCTAAGACGGGAATAGTCTCGGATATCTGAAAAACGAGTGCAATTTTCAGCAGAAAATAAATAACCCTGAGGAAGATGGAATTATTAATCAAGAAATCTAATTATAACTATTTCGAAATATGAATCGGAACAAAAGTGTGACACTGTTCATTCAGTGTTTGGTAGATCAGATTTACCCGGAAGTGGGCGATGCCATGGTAGCGGTTTTTCAGAAGTTGGGAATTTCCGTAAACTGTCCCACCGAGCAAACCTGTTGCGGGCAATCCGCTTATAACTCCGGCTATAAAAGCGTTTCTAAAACTGCTGCTAAAAGATTCATTGAGATTTTTGAAAAGTCAGAGGTTATTGTATGCCCCTCGGGTTCTTGTGTAGACATGGTAAGAAACCACTATCCAAGCCTCTTTAGGAACGAACCAGACTGGCACTCAAGAGCAGAAAACGTTGGTGGTAAAACTTATGAGTTTACCGAATACCTGGTTGATGTTTTAAAAGTGGAAGACTTTGGGGCCAGTTTTAAGGAAAAACTTACCTATCATGATTCTTGTCACCTGCTGAGAAATATCGGGGTCAAAGATCAACCGCGCAAACTGATATCAAAAGTGGCCGGCGCCGAATTGGTTGAAATGGGAAACTCCGATAAATGCTGCGGTTTTGGCGGCACATTTTCCATAAAATACCCTCAAATCTCAACCGCTATCTTAGACGAAAAACTGGATAATATCATGTCATCCGGTGCGACTACTGTGGTGGGGTGTGATGTCGGATGTCTGATGAATATTCAGGGCAGGCTGAGTCGAAAAAAACTCCCCATAAAAACCATGCACATCGCGCAACTGCTGGTGCAATAATAAAGTGACGCTTATATGACAACGATTTCAACGGAACACTACAAAAACAAGGCAAAAGAAGCGATCAAAGACGATGTTCTGCAATCAGCGCTTGCCGGACTGCAAAATCGCCTGGGACCTGCCACTGCTGCTATGTACAAAAACCTCCCCGAAGGCGACGAACTCAGGTACAAGGCCCATGAAGTTCGCATGTTTGCTTTGGATAACCTGGACATGTTACTGGAGCAACTGGCCCAAAAAATCCGGCAAAGAGGCGGGAACGTTTTTTTTGCCAGGGACCAAAAAGAGGCAGTCAATTATTGCCTTGAGATCACTCGCCGGCGCAAGGCAAAACTGGCAGTCAAAGGGAAATCAATGGTATCCGAAGAGATCGGTTTAAACGATGCGTTGATAAAGGATGGTGTCAAGGCGGTCGAGACTGATCTGGGAGAATATATTGTGCAACTGGCAGGCGAGCATCCCTCCCATATCATTGCGCCCGCAATTCATAAAACCAGAAACCAGATTGGCAGCCTGTTCGAGGAGAAACTCGGAATCTCTTATACGAACGATCCACCCACATTAACAAAAGCAGCTCGAAAGCACTTGCGAGATGCTTTTCTCACCGCCGATATAGGATTCTCAGGGTGCAATCTGGCCTGTGCGGAAACCGGACATATCACGACCCTTTCCAATGAAGGTAATATTCGCCTGGCCACCACTTTACCTAAAGTTCATGTGGCAATTATGGGGATGGAAAGAATAGTTGCCTCATTGGAAGATCATGATGCACTTTTTCGACTCCTGTCCAGGGGGGCTGCGGCCCAGAATCTGGCTGGTTATGTCAGTTATATCGGAGGACCAGCTCTGGATTCTGAAATTGACGGTCCTGAAGAATTTCACCTGGTTATTCTGGACAACGGTCGCAGCAAGATTTTAGCCGATGAAGAATTCAAGGAAATTCTATGCTGTATTCGTTGCGCGGCCTGTCTGAATGTTTGTCCAGTCTACGGAAAAATCGGCGGGCACAGCTATGGGTGCACCTATACCGGCCCCATTGGAGCGGTACTAACACCCCTGATGACCGATATCGGCCAGTCCAAAGACCTGTTCCAGGGGGAGAGCCTTTGCGGAGCCTGTCAGGATAATTGTCCGGTGAACATCAATCTTCCGAGAATGCTCTTAGCCTTACGGGCGAAAACAGCGGAAGGCGACCCCAGGTGGAATATAAAGCCATCGAGTCCGGTTGAAAAATTTATATTTTCGATCTGGTCAAAGCTAATCAGTAACCGTAAAGCTTATGATTTTTTCTTTCGACTGGCCAGATTCGGACAAAAAATATTACCCACCAAAAATGGAGAAATTCGAAAACTGCCCCCTCCGTTCAGCGGCTGGACATTGGATCGGGACATGCAGCAGATTGCTTCAAAGAGTTTTATCCAGAAATGGAAAGAAACCCAGAAATAGGTCATCCCAAAAAACTGACCAGTTCGCTCTCATACCTGATCAGGACTGTGATGAAAGGAATAACCAACCAAAAAACAGGGCCATATGATCGAAGAGAACCTGAACAATCAAGATCGTTTCCTTAAAACCGTCAAAGAAGCTATTAAGGCGTCTCCGGGGGGCTATCGGAAAAACAGGGAGGAGCTGTTTAGCCGTCTTTCTCAATCTACAATCGATTCGCGCTTAAAAAAGATTCAAAACAGAACCAGAGCCGATCAGCTGAAATTGCTCGATTTGCTGATGGAACAGGCGGAACCAATAAACCTGCGGGTTATGCCGGTGAAAAACCTGCAATCTGCCTCTGAATCAATCAAAGAGCTGATTCTGGACAAAAATCCGGAATGGGGAACCGTCAAAAAAGTGGCTGCCTGGAAACACCCCCTGATCGATAAACTGAGCCTGGGTGACGCCCTGGCCAAATATGACATCCCCGTTTATCAATCAGAACTGAAAAGTACAGATGATCTGCCTGCGGGCAAACAAATGATCCGGGAACAGATTTTTGAATCTTTTGTGGGTATCACTGCAGCAGATTTTTGTATCGCCCAGACAGCATCTCTGGTGATGAAAAGCCATCCAAATCAGGCCAGGGCGGTTTCACTGGTTCCCTCCATTCATGTGGCCGTGATAGAGCTAAACCAGATCATCGAAAATCTGGGGGAATTTTATTTTTTGCAAAAATGGGACCCCATTCAAAAAAAGGAGGGGCTCACCAACTGCATGACGTTGATCTCCGGGCCCAGTAAAACAGGGGATATTGAACTGATAATGGTCCATGGAGCTCACGGTCCCTGTGAACTTCATTTGTTTGTCATTACCGGTGAAACGTAGTTTGAAAAAGCTAAATTAACCATTCAACAGGTGAATATGAAATACCCCAAAATGCATCGTATCCGTCAAGTCATTGAAGCTCCGGAAGTGGAAAATCTGGAAGAGACCATCAGCCAGGAACTGGAATCTTTGCTTTTGGAGTCGAAAATAAAACCGGGAGCGAGAATCGCAGTGACTGCCGGCAGCCGTGGCATAAACCATATAGACCGCATTTTAAAACGGATAATAGATTTCCTGAAGCAGCACGAGGCAAAACCGTTTTTAGTTCCAGCCATGGGGAGCCATGGAGACGGATCGGCTGAGGGCCAGCTTGACGTCCTGAAAAGTTTGAATATAACTGAGGAGACCATGGGGGTTCCGATCCATTCATCCATGGAGGTGGTGGAAATTGGTAAGTCATCCTTCGATTTTCCGGTTCTGGTGGATAAGCTCGCCGCTGAGTCGGATGGAATCGTGGTTGTCAATCGCATCAAACCCCACACTGAGTTCGAAGGTCCGATTGAAAGTGGATTAATGAAAATGATGGCCATTGGACTGGGAAAACACAAGGGCTGTGTGGAAGTACACAAACAGGCTGGAAATTATGGATATCTTAAAGTTATCCCTGAAATCGGACAGATAATTTTGGATAAATTGCCGATCTTGTTTGGTGTCGGAATCGTCGAAAATATTTACGATGAAACTGCTAAAATCAAGGCCGTTTCTCCAGACCGGTTTTTTGAAGAAGAAGCAGAGCTCCTGATCGAAGCCAAAAGATTGATGGCCAAAATTCCATTCGACCATCTTGATGTGCTGATTATCGATGAAATAGGGAAAAACATCAGCGGAACGGGTCTGGACACCAATGTTATCGGCAGAATTATGGTTTATGGAGAAAAAGAGCCGGAACTTCCCCAGATAAACAGAATTGTAGTACTGGACATGACCGAAGAATCACATGGGAATGCTGTCGGAATCGGTTTGTCCGATTACATCTCTGATCGACTTTATACCAAAATTAATAGAAGTGCCGTTGCTAAAAATGCCATCGCAGCCAACACTCCGGAAAAAGGACGAATCCCCATTTCCCTGCCAACCGACCGGGAAACAGTTGAGGCCGCTCTGAATACTATCGGTGCAATCAAATCGGAAGACGCCAGAATTGTTCATATTAAAAACACATTGGAATTGAAAGAGATGCACATTTCCAACGCCCTCTTGCCTGAAACCACCGCAAAAACCAATCTCGTCATCCTGGAAGAAATAGGCCCAATTCCCTTCGATAATCTGGAAAACATTGAACGCGTGGTTGTCAATTAAAACACTTGTAACTTTTAAGCATTTGGAGATCAATTATCTTTCATAATTGCAGGAGAGTTTTTATCTGGTGTTTAGAAGATCAAGGCCTGACCAATATCCTGCCAAAAACTGTTATTTCCTTGAAATATTTGACCCCAATGGGTTATACTGCTGCCAAGTATTTGATTCAACGCTGAACAAATACCGGTGACCGGGCAGATCGAGCCGCATGGTTTGTCTTGACCGGTCAGGCGTAATCGTTAAGGGGCTATAACGGTATACCAAAACAGGGGGGAGAAGCGATGATCGAACTGATAAAAAAGAGCATGCTGATGAGCCTGGGGCTGGCTTTTGTGACTAAGGAAAAAGTCGAAGAGCTGGCCAGTGAGTTTATCGAGAAAGGAAAAATGTCGGGAACTGAGAGTAAGGAGTTTTTCGAAGAGCTGATGAAAAAATCGGAAGATTCGTCCAAAAAAGTCGAAGATCAGATAACCGCGATTGTTAACGACACGTTAAAAAAGCTGAACTTTGCCACTCAGGAGGACATTTCGGAAATTAAGCAACAGTTGGCGGAATTGAAACTGTCTCTTGAGAAAAGCGGGGAGTCGACTTAGATGTTCAGTCTAAGAAACCTGGGTGTTTTCGGCCGGGCATATCGACAATTCAATCGTTACCGGCACATTCTTGCAATCCTGATCAAATATGGGTTTGGGGATTTTGTGGATAGGTTGAAACTGGATCATTATCTGGAAGCCGGCATCCATCTGATCTCACGAAAACCGCGCAGAGATGTCAAAAGGATGACCCGGGCCAAACGGATCAGGCTTGTCTTCCAGGAGTTGGGCCCGACTTTTATCAAGCTCGGGCAATTACTGTCCACCCGCTCCGACCTGATTTCAGGGGAGTATCATCAGGAGTTATTAAAACTGCAGGATCAGATTCCGCCAGCGTCTTATGAAGTCGTCCGCAAAATCATCAAAAATGAGTTCGGCAAACCGCCTGAAGAGTTATTCCGCTATTTTGAAAAAGAGCCGCTGGCTGGCGCTTCGATAGGCCAGGTACATAAGGCGCAATTGAAGACCGGTGAAATGGTTGCGGTGAAAATCCAGCGACCGGACATCCGTAAACTGGTTATGACAGACCTGGAAATTGTCCTCCGTCTGGCCGCCTTACTGGAACGCAATATCAAGGAGTTCGAAATCCACAGGCCCACCAGAATCGTCGCTGAATTTGCCAACAGCCTGTCGAAGGAGATTGATTATATGGTGGAGACCGCCCATATAGAAAGATTCAAACGACAGTTTCAAGGCGACCGATCGATTCATGTTCCGAAGGTCTATCGAGAACTGACTTGTGAACACGTCATCACCATGGAGTATATCGACGGCATTAAGATCTCCGAAGTCGAGTTGTTAAAGCAAAAAGGGTATAATCTGGAAACCATCGTCAAACGCAGCGCCGATTTAATTCTCAAACAGATATTTATCCATGGGTTTTTTCATGGTGATCCCCACCACGCAAATGTTTTCATCCTACCCGGAAATGTAATTTGTTTTCTCGATTTTGGAATGATGGGGCGAATAAATCGGGAAGAACGGGAAAACTTCACCAACCTGGCACTGCAAATCTTTGATGGTGACGTAAAAAGGGCCGTTAATAGTCTCTTAAAACACACGGATTATTTCAAAGAGCCCGACAAAACCCAGTTTGAAAAAGATCTGTCTGTGCTCATTGATCAACATCTTTATCGACCCTTGAAAAATCTGGATATTGCCAGAATGCTGCAACAATTACTATGGATAACCACCAAACACGAGCTTTGTTTCAAGCCCGACCTGCTCCTGATGGTAAAGGCGCTAAGTACCGCTGAGATTCTCGGGAAAGAACTGGATCCAAATTTGGATCTGACCCAACATATGAGACCCTTTATCAGACAGGTCCAATTGAACCGGCTCAGCCCAAAAAGAATAACCGAAGATATTCTCTATTCCGGGACCGAGTTTGTCAGTTTTTTTTTGAATCTTCCAGGTGAGTTGCAAGATATTCTTAAACAAGCCAGGGAGGGGAAATTCAAAATAGAATTCGAACATCAAGGGCTCAATCCAATGCTGTCTTCACATGACAAAATCAGCAATCGCATTGTTTTTGCTATTGTCCTGGCATCTTTGATTATTGGTTCTTCACTCATCGTTCTTTCCGACGTTCCCCCAAAATGGCATGAAATCCCGATCATCGGTCTGGGTGGTTTTGTTATCGCCGGCATCATGGGGTTTTGGCTGTTATGGTCCATTCTTCGTCAGGGTAAAATGTAGCTATTCGTTTCTGATTGGCCATGCTTCGTCAACACCCACCATGGATATTTAGGGATCGTACAAAAATAACTTGGCATAAGCTGCCCGCAAAAGTCCCTAAAAGACCGAACATTTTGCTGACAGAATACCAAGGAATTTTTGAGCCGACCCTTAGAGCCCTTTAATATTTTGTGACCCGAATTTACGAAATCGATCATATCGATTTTTGGCAACCGCTGAAGGTGCCATATCCTGATATTTATGTAAATGCTTAAGTAGGTACCTTTTCATACTCTGAGCCGTTACCACTTTGTCATTGTGTGCCCCGCCCAGTGGTTCGGGAATGATATCTTCGATGACATCCAATTTTTTCAGATCTTCTGCTGTGATTTTCAGCCGTTTGGCAGCGATCGGTGCTTGAGATGGATCGTCCCACAAAATTGCTGCACACCCCTCTGGAGAGATAGTGGAATAAACGGAATACCGCATCATCAACACATCATTGGAAAATGCAAGTCCCAAGGCCCCTCCGCTTCCGCCTTCGCCAGTGATGACAGTGATTATCGGAACTGTGATGGCGGACATTTCATAGAGATTTCTGGCGATCGCTTCTGCCTGGCCGTTTTCTTCAGCTTCAACACCCGGGTAAGCACCCGGTGTGTCGACAAGGGTAATAATCGGTAATGACAGTTTTTCAGCCAGTTTCATAAGTCTTCCGGCTTTCCGATAACCCCCGGGTTGAGCCATACCATTGTTTCGTCTTTTCCTTCCCTTAAGGTCTCGCCCCTTCTGGTGGCCGATAATCATCACCTTTTGACTGTCGATTTTTGCAAAGCCGCCAATGATGGAGGGATCATCACTATTTAATCTATCGCCATGCAGTTCGATAAAATCCGTGAATATTAAGTCAATATAATCCAAAGCGGTCGGACGGTCGATATGACGCGAGATCTTAACAATTTGATGGGGTTTCAGGTGTTCATATATTTGTTCTCTCAGTTCCTGCACCTGATTTTCCATTTTTTCTATATCTTTGGACAAATCGATATTGTGCAGCTTAGCCCCCTCTCTCAGCTCATCTATTTTATAAGCTAATTCATAAAGCGGCTTTTCAAAATCCATGATATTTTTTTTCTTTCTCTTTTTCTTTATAATTTCTTTCATTCCAACGGCTCCGCTACCTGTTTTATGGTTCTGTTATTATTCCGCATATTCTAATAAACGGCCCAGTGTCAGTTTGAGTTCATGTCTATGCACGATTTTGTCTATCATACCATGCTGTTGAACAAACTCGGCCCGTTGAAAGTATTTTGGCAGTTTTTGTCTGATGGTTTGCTCGATGACCCGTTTTCCGGCGAATCCGATCAGCGCATTCGGTTCTGAAAGATGCACATCTCCCAACATGGCAAAACTGGCTGTGGTTCCGCCGGTGGTTGGGTCGAGGAGAACCGAGATGTAAAAAAGTCCGGCATCTGCCAGTTGCTTGATGGCCGCACTGGTTTTAGCCATTTGCATTAAACTGATAATGCCCTCCTGCATGCGGGCGCCACCAGAATTTGACATGCTGATCAGTGGTAGTTTTTTCTTAATGGCTGTTTCAACAGCCAAAGAGAATTTCTCACCCACAACCGATCCCATGCTTCCTCCCATAAAGCCGAAATCCATAATACTGATAACGTTTTTATGTCCGTTTATCTCCGCAATTCCTGTAATTATTGCATCTTTAATCCCTGATCTTTTTTGGGCTTGCTCTATTCGCTGACTATAAGGTTGCGTATCTTTAAATTTCAGGAAATTAGTGCTTTCCAAATTCTGGTTGAACTCTTTAAATGTGTCAGCATCAGTGGTGAAGGCCAATCTTTCGGAGCAGGTCAATCGGAAATGATAATTGCAATGGGGGCAAACCTTCTGGTTTTCTATCAGCATTTTTCTAAAAAGGACTTCGCCACAAGCGAGGCATTTTGTTTGTAAATCCCCCGGAATGTCCAATTTATCCGGTTCAATATCGATGTGGGCCTTTTTCGCCAGCCATTCAGCGATTGACATATGTTTCCCTTTTATTAAGCGTTCTCTGACTCAGCCGCCCCGTTTCACTTGAGTAATTTTTGACCGATCCCTAAGTGACCGAGGGCGTTGTTGATGGTCCATTCTTTAAATTGTGTAACCTGGTAATGACCCCCCATTAATAAGAAATTGGTTTTCTAGAGTCAAGTTGTATTTTCCTCACTTTTGGGAATTCTGGTTGGTCTTAATGAATATCAAGTGTCTAACAAGGACTATTTATGGTCTCTTTTCCAACCCCAGAGTCCCCACACCAAGCCAATTAGAGCGAGAAGAGTGAAACCGGTGGATGCCAGACTGATTCCAGGCAGATGACCGATTTCCCATATTTTACCGCCAAGCACCGCTCCGATCACACGCCCAATTCCTGCAACCGCATAAAATGCGGAAATCATGGTGGCACGTGATCCGGGCGCGAGTTCTGTACAAAGGCTGATGAAAGTCACATAGGTGAATTCAAAACTGACAAAAATCAGGAACAGGCTGGCTAAGGCTGCGGTCAGGTTTTGATTGGCGAGTGGAAGTACAGCAAAGCTGCAAGCTGAAACACCAAGGCCTAAGAAAACCGCTTTTTTTAATCCGATTTTATCGGAAAGAAAAGCCGTCATTGATTCACCAAATATTTCGGCTATTCCGATGACGCTGGTCCCTATTCCAAGGGCCACAATACTGAGATTAAAAGAATCTTCCAGCCATGCCCCATATACGACAAAAATATTATCATTCGCAATACTGACAAACAAAGCGAACAGTAGTGCTCCTAAAGCAGATCGATTGGTTAAGATCTGTTTCCAGAGAATCAGCGTTTCTTGCAGACGATAAGCCTGTCGCTTTTGTTTCTGATCTGACGGAAAAAGGGCAGCCACGAGAATGACCGAGATCAGAGCCATGAGGCCTATGGCAATAAAGGGCGCCTGCCAGCCTAACTTCTCAATCAACAGCCCCATTAAGGGGATCCCGATCAAAGTGCTTCCCGCCCAGGCAAATTCCATCATCCCAATAATCAATCCGCGCCGGCGATAAGGAACCCGTTGTCCAACATAGGCCTGAATTGCTGGATCTACAATGCTTTTCCCCAAGCCGGACAGCAGCATGGCAATCGCAATGACCCAATAAAATGGCAATATGCCGGCGGCCAACATACCGACAGCTAGAAAGCTCATTCCGATCAGGATCATAAACTTATATCCCAACCGATCACCTAATGGTCCGAAAAAGATACCTAAAACCGAGGTTCCCTGATTGACAGCAATCAGACTGGTAATGGACGTTAAAGGCACTCCCAGCCCACGACTGAATGCCGCTGCAAATGTATAGACGAATCTTCTGGACGTATTGAGTAATAGACGGCTGAAAGTAATAACAATAAAATTTAAAAAAAGCTTTTTTTGAAATTTGTTTTTGGCGTATTCCATTAAGTGTGTTTATGAGATCATCTAGTTGACACGGTTTCTAGTGCTGAAACTGGCCTTAGCGCGAATTAAGAATGTTACCATTCGCTACCAGTGGCGTAAAGGGTTGACTTATCTATTCAGTTTCCTGGGTATTCTTCTGATTGGTGGAATCTGGGGCTTCTGTCTGCTGGCCTGGCTGTGGCCCTAAGGGAACCGGTGGTGGATATGGCTGGATGGGGGTAACTCATTTTAAAAAGACCATTTGAGATCGGTGACAGAATAGAGATCAAAAGTCAATCCGGCGATGTGATCGACATTCAGGTATTCCCTTTCAGTATGCTTAAGGTCGGAAACCGGGTTGATGCGGATCAAAGTACAGGCAGGATCGTTCATGTTCCAAATGGGTTGGTTTTCAATCAAATCATATCCAATTACAGTAAAGGACTTCCCTTTTTATGGAATGAGATACCTGTCCTGGTAACATTTGATATTGACTGGCAAAAAGCCAAAGAGATCCTGTCCGAAATCGTGCTCAAGAATATGAAAGATCAGCGACAAAAAGCGGAGCAAAAACTTAAGCAAGAGCAGTATAAATACCCGATCCATTATTCAAACCCTGAACCTGTAGTGTACACTGTTGTGAAAAATTCCGGTATCATGCTGACGATGCGATATCTCTGTGAACCCAGGGATCGTCGCAACAGTGAGCAGGAACTCTGGGAAGAGACGTTACACCAGTTTGCCCTGCATGATAATATTGATTTTGCCTATCCAACTCATCGCGTATATCGCAGTGAAGGGGACTCTCCTAAAATTTAGTCAGATAATGGTTTGATGGAAAGGGTTGAATAGCGATAATCTAAAAGAAACAAAGCAATTTTTCAGAACACTCATAGATCTCAATAAATGGAAAATAAAGACAAGAAAACTAAAGTATTGTTGGAATCCAGCTCACAAGGTTTCAGTATTTCAATACATGGAAAGAAAGGAGAGGACGGCAACTGGCTGTGTGCAGTGGAGAACAATGAAGTCATCTTATCTGATTTTCCCACCAGTGATTTCCTCGAAAAGATCGAACAGGAACGACGCTATGATAAAACAGATTTTATATTAAGTTTCGCTGACGCTTTTAAGCGGTTTGATCTGTCGGAATGGTTTCTGTGTCGTCCTTTGAAGATAGAGAAGGAGTTTGCGGAGTTTGTCTTAAACGAATTTGAAAAACGAATGGATGAGTATTCAGAACAATTCCCAGCAGAATCCCCCACGGAAGAGTTTATGCGGAAAACCAGAAGAGACGAATGGAGAACCAAAGCCGCGGCTTCTCTGGCAAGCAAACCTTAAAACATCGCCACCTGCGATGGCCGCCCCCATTTTGTGATCCACAAATTTATCTTGTTGGTTTGATTTGTGGAACTTTAAGGCTTGACAGAACGGTTTCTTATTTGGCAATATTGCCAAATAAGAAACCATAAGGAGAGTGAATGGATAGCAAACAAAAAGCGAGATATGAGGCACAAGCTGGAATTATCAAGGCTTTGGCCCACCCCAGCCGCTTGTTCATTGTCGAGGAGCTGAACCGGCAAAAGCGTTGTGTAAGCGAGCTGACAGAGATGATTGGGGTTGATACGTCTACTGTTTCAAAACACCTCGGTATCTTAAAAAATGCAGGACTGGTTTTACATGAGAAGAAAGGGACGACGGTCTACTATCAACTGAGAATGCCCTGTTTGCTCGATTTCATTAATTGTGTGGAATCTGTGATGGAAGCAAATGCACTGGGTCAAATGGAGACAATGATCAGCTGCAAAATAAAATAGGGTCAGGAAAGACTCGCTGTGCTTTATTGCGTAGCTTGGGTTTAATACCCCGCCGCTTGCGGCGTTGTGCATTCAAGTAAATTCTGTTGTTCTAACGAAAAGCTATTAGCTATTAGGCGTTAGCCATTGGAAGCTTATGCTAATCGCTTAAAGCTAAAACCTAAAAGCTGAATACCCCGTCCGCTTGCGGCGGGGATTCTTTTATTTTCCTTTTTGGCCAAATAACAATAGTATATTTAAAATGAGGAATTAAAAAATGATTTGGAAAAGTGAATGGAAACCGTTGCTCTGGATTGTTTCCGGTTTTTTAGTCGCTTTCTACTTGCCTGTAGGAATCCCAAGATTTGACAAGGCGATCATGGAAGCCTTTCACCTTGTTAAATGGTACGCCCAGGAGCATGTGATCCTTTGTTTAGTCCCCGCGTTCTTCATTGCGGGTGCCATCTCGGTATTTATCAGTGAAGCCTCTGTCATGAAGTACCTGGGACCTGCCGCAAATAAGTTCGTTTCGTATGGTGTTTCATCGGTTTCCGGATCGATTCTGGCTGTTTGTTCTTGCACGGTGCTGCCACTGTTTTCTGGGATTTATCGTATGGGTGCCGGGCTGGGTCCAGCAACCGCTTTTCTATACTCAGGACCGGCAATTAATGTCCTGGCGATAATTTTAACCGCTCGCATCCTGGGTGCCCCCTTGGGAATTGCCAGGGCAGTTGGGGCTATTCTGTTCAGTATTGTGATTGGGCTGTTGATGCATTTCCTATTTCGCAAGGAGGAACAGGAAAAAACAGCGGTCGCGATGTCTGTGCCTGAGCCTGAGATTAAACGCCCTTTGTGGCAGAACGGTGTTTTTTTCTTCTTGATGATTTCAATTCTGGTTTTTGCAAATTGGGGAAAATCGGATAGTTCTTCAGGGATCTGGTACCAGGTGTATTCGCTGAAATGGATGATCACAGGGTTATCTGCTTTGGGTCTGACTTTTGTTTTGTATTGCTGGTTCAGTATTAAGTGGTGGAAACTTCTGCTGCTGATTTTTCCAGTGGCTGTTTTATCATATCTGTTTTCCAGTATTCCGATGATTCCGTTTGTTGCAGGCGCTATTGGACTCTCAATCATCACCAGCACAGATAAAGATGAAGCTGAGGAGTGGTTTGAGCAGACCTGGGACTTTGCCAAACAAATTTTGCCCTTATTGTTGTTCGGGGTTTTAATTGCTGGTCTTTTACTGGGAAGACCCGGCCAAGAGGGCTTGATTCCGTCACACTGGGTTAATTGGGCGGTCGGGGGCAATTCACTGTGGTCCAATCTGTTTGCATCAGTTGTGGGGGCATTCATGTATTTTGCGACACTGACAGAGATCCCAATTCTGCAGGGATTAATTGGAAATGGAATGGGTCAGGGTCCCGCATTGGCACTTTTGTTATCCGGGCCTGCTTTATCCTTACCAAATATGCTGGTCATCAGGAGTGTCTTAGGCACTCAAAAAACCATTGCCTTTGTTTCACTGGTCATTGTTATGTCTACCATTTGCGGAATGATTTATGGTGCTCTTTTTTAATATTCTTAATAACATTGGAGAAAAAATGAAATCAATTAAAATTCTTGGATCCGGTTGTGCCAAGTGTAATAAGCTTTATGAAATGACAAACCAGGCGGCCAGTCAACTGGAGATTGAGTTTGAAATGGAAAAAGTGACCGATATGGCAAAATTTGTTGAATTTGGTGTCATGATTACACCCGCTCTGGTAGTAGATGGTGAGGTGAAGGTTTCAGGATCAGTTCCATCGGTTGAAAAACTGAAAAAACTAATCAAGAGCTGATTCTGTTATAATTTCAAACGCTAAGGCTGAGGTTGAAAATGGCTGAAAAAAAACTCTCATTTCTGGACAGGTTTTTAACTCTTTGGATTTTCCTGGGGATGTTCGTTGGCGTCATGTGGGGATATTTGTATCCCGGCATTCGCGAAGTCATCAATGTTTTTCAGGTAGGGACCACCAATATCCCGATTGCAATTGGTTTGATTTTGATGATGTATCCCCCTCTGGCCAAGGTGAAATACGAGCACCTGGGTCAGGTATTCAGAAACTGGCGGGTGTTGACCCTTTCATTGGTTCAAAACTGGATCATTGGACCAATTTTGATGTTTTTGCTGGCCATCACTTTTCTTGCGGGCTACCACGAATACATGGTCGGGCTGATACTTATCGGATTGGCACGGTGTATCGCTATGGTGATTGTCTGGAATGATCTGGCAGGTGGCGACACAGAATACTGTGCCGGTCTGGTTGCGTTTAATTCCATTTTTCAGGTCCTGTTCTTTTCAGTCTATGCCTATATATTTATAACAGTGGTCCCGCGGTGGATAGGTCTTGAAGGCGCAATCGTAGACATATCCGTCGGCCAGATTGCCGAAAGTGTTTTTATTTACCTGGGAATCCCTTTTATTGCCGGGATTATATCCAGAGTCATTGGCTTGAAAATAAAAGGAAAGGAGTGGTATGAAAACAAATTCATCCCCAAAATCAGTCCCATCACCTTAATCGCCCTCCTCTTTACCATTCTGGTGATGTTTTCATTGAAAGGAGAGTACATCGTCGAATTACCTTTGCACGTGATTCGTGTGGCAATTCCTCTTTGTATATATTTTGTGGTGATGTTTTTTATCTCTTTTTTCATGTCCCTTCGGGTGGGCGCCACTTACGAACAATCCACCACACTCAGTTTTACAGCCGCTTCTAATAATTTTGAATTGGCCATAGCAGTTGCCGTGGCGGTTTTCGGGATTGACTCTGGAGTGGCATTTGCTGCAGTGATAGGGCCGCTGGTGGAAGTTCCTGTCTTAATTGCCATGGTCAATGTGGCTCTCTGGTTCAAACGAAAGTACTTTCCGTTTCAAGTAACAACAACCACTGGTTTGGTACATCTGTCCAAAAAACCAGCAGCGACCTGAGCCGACTAAAACGGAAACCGCTCGTATCTATGAGCGGGTTCTTCTTTTTATTTCGTCCATGAACAGTAATTTTCCAAGTTCATCCGGGACGCACAAAACGGCTCTTCCTCTGTTGATCCTTGCGACTTCACGTCCGAATTCCACCAGAACGGGGTTTTGGTCAAGCAAAAAAGTTTCAATATTCATACCCTGGGCGGTCACTTTTTTCACTTCAACCAGGGTTTCACGACAGGCATTTTCGCTGATGCCAAATGTCTCGTTGGGCAGTTCGGCGTGAAGTTCATTACCCAGATAGTAGGCGGTTGGTTGGCCATCCGTGATGACCAAAACCCTGTTATTCCGGTTTCCGCTGCGTTTGATCAGTTTCATTGCCAGACGGAGTCCGCCCTGAAGATTTGTAAAGGGGCGCTGGACATCCCACACAACCTGGGAAAGTTCCTTTTCTTTCAGTTCCCGGGCTTCTGTTGAGAAACCGATGATATGTATTTTGTCTTTTGGGAATCGGGTTTTTATATAATGATTAAGGGCCAGCGTCACTTTTTTTGCAGCTTCGAACCGGCCGCCGATGGACATTGACCAGGATAGATCTAACAGGACAACGATCGTTGAGGTAATCAGTTGTTCCCTTTCCCGGATATAGAAATCATCCGGGGATATATCAAGACGGTTGCCCTTGCGCCGGCCGCGGGAAACAGCCTTTAATATTGTTCTTGTAATGTCTGCATCGAATCGGTCTCCGTATTGATAAGGCCTGGATGAATCCGGTTCGATTTCTCCGGTTTGAGGAGCGTTCCCCAATTGCCCCCCCTGTTTATCTCTCTTCAGTTGTCTGTAAATCTTACCAAAGGCCAGTTCTCCTAAAGATCGCATTCCTCTCGGGGTTATCTCAAAGCGCCCTGTCTCTTTTTCGATGATACCTTCATCGGTCAACGTCCTGGGCAATTGAATCAGGATGTTCAGAGATTCTCCTGCATTTTCTCCAAGAAGCTTTTCCATTGATTCCATATCGATCTTGGAGAGATCGCCATTAAGGATCTGCTGCTGCAGTTTACTTAATGCTTCAGCCTGACGCATCAGCTCGACCGCCTGATCAAAATCCAGAGGCTCGTCGCCGGTAAAAAAATGGGTATATTCGCTATAGAACTCGTATAGATCCTGAATGTCCTTCTCTCTTTTTTTCCAACGGTCATAAATTTCCTGACTTTCTGAATCCGAAAAGGTTATTTTCTCCAACGCAGTCAATTTTTCCAATAGACCGGGTTGAAGATCGTTAAACGCAGGAAGTTGGGCCGTTTTTTCAACCGCCCGCGTAAAATTCTCGTTTTCGACTGCGAAGTCCAGTTCATCATATGGTTTGTCAAATGCGTGCTCAAGGGTGTACCTGTCCAGCAATTCGTTCTTCTGTTTTTCGAGCTCTGCCACCATTTCTTCCAACCCCATGACCCTGAAGTCTTTTCCGGCCATGGAAAACCCCTCCCACATCATCTGGGCGAGTGACATACCGGGTGACATGCCTTTGAAAAGGTTTTCAAAAAAGCGGTCAGCAATCTCCTTCTTATTCAGACTGAAAGGCTCCTGGCTGCCGTCCCATCGCTGGTATGTTATTTTTTTCATTTATATACAATCTCTTCGTTGACAACATCTCGATTAATTCTGTTCGAGAGGTGCAGCCCTTCAAAAATGAATTCGATGGCTGAGGCTGAGGCTGCAGGATCTGTTGGATCTACCAGTTTTTGGACTGCATCCGCTAGACCAGGAACAGCATCAAATATTTGACTATATTCCCTGGATGGTTGAAATTGCGAGGCAGTCACTTGCAGGCCTGTTTCAAAGGACTGAATGATGGACGCCAGCTGATCCAGTTTAAAATACTTGTTAAAGACTGTTTTAATGGCTCGTTTGGACAGATCCGCCAATAGTTCGGTTTCAGTTCTGTCTTCGACGTCATATTCCATTTCAAGTTTACCTGTAATAGCTGGGAAAACCATTTCGATATCACTGATCCTCGGAACACGCTTTGCTTCGCCTGTGGTGAGACATCTCCTGAGCGCACTCCCATGAATGGCCTCAAAACCTCTGATGGAGACACGACAACTTACGCCTGAATGTTGATTAATCGATGTACTTTTGCGAGCCTGGAAAGTAATTTCTGCAAGTATCTCCTTGATGAACGGAGGTGTGTAAGCCTCAATCCCTTCCAACTCAATAAACCGAGATTCTTGCTCCATTATTTTGATTTCATGATTCTGCTGTTTAGGGTAATGGGTTCTGATTTGGACATCAAAGCGATCCTTCAGAGGAGTAATGATTCTGCCTCGATTGGTGTAGTCTTCTGGATTGGCTGTCGCAATCAAAAGAATATCGAGGGGCAGCCTGACAGGAAACCCTTTGATCTGCAGATCGTTTTCCTCCATGATATTGAAAAATGCCACCTGAATTTTCTCTGCCAGATCCGGTAGTTCGTTGATGGCAAAAATACTGCGATTCGCTCTCGGCAACAATCCAAAGTGGATCGAGGATTCATCGTCCAGATGACGGCCGTCTGCAATTTTGATCGGGTCTACCTCTCCAATTAAATCAGCTGTACTGACATCGGAAGTTGCGAGTTTTTCAACGAGCCTTCGGTCTCTGGTAACATATTCGAGAGGGAGGTTATCTCCCAGTTTCTGTAATTTTTCTTTGCAGTCAGCACAGATGGGTTGAAACGGGTTATCGTGAATCGGGCATCCGGCAACTGCCGGGATTTCTTCGTCCAGTAGTTGGGTCAGGTTTCTGATAATCCGACTTTTCCCCTGGCCTCTTTCACCCAGAAAGATCATATTATGACCACATAAGAGAGCGTTGATGAGGTCGGGTTTAACTGTGCTTGAATACCCGACCAGGTCTGGAAACAGCTCTTCGCCGGATTTAAGCTTTGATATCAGGTTATGACGCAATTCTTCTCGAACAGTTGGAAGTCTGGAATTGCGTGATTTTAGGTCTCCAAGGGTTTTGGGCTTAGTTAATTGCATAAAATCTCATTCTAGTCAGATCGTTAAAAATTCTACCCTGCTGGCCTTTTTCAAAAAGATATAGATTCTCCGAAAAGCTTTTTCTCTGCATGCATCTCAGCCTTCCGCCAAAAGAGGAAACAGGTGAAAAACGATTCTGGGCAACTATATTTGCTCTGGTAGTTTATTAGAAACTCGGGGAAAACGAGTGCAGATCTCGGCCATAATGTGGAAAATTGGGACGGGTCCACCAATGGTTCAATGCATAAAACAGAAAACATATTCCTGATAAATGCTGCACTCCAGTATGATAAACGAAGCGTTGCGGGCGGTCAACCAGAGATATATTTTGATAGCGATATTGACAGGCTAAAGCATTATGGTTAGATTTGCTCTTTGAATTCCTATTTCAGGTCTCCTAAATTGGACCGGGTTTCTCCAGTTCCCATTCTTTACCCTGAGTTGAACAAACAATGGATGTATTACAAAAGCACCTTGCATCAAGCGTGAACTCCAACCTGATAACCGATTTTCCCCTCTCTTTTTCCATCGATTTGAGAGTTGCTGCGTCTGACATCGACGATCTTGGCCATATGAATAATGCAGTCTATGTTAACTGGCTTGATCAGTCACATTTATATCATATGTTTAACCTGGGCATCACACCGCTGGTTATGAAAACAACACAGTGTGCAATGGTCGTCAGACATTCCGACCTGAGCTACCTGTCAGCTCTGCGGTTCAACGAGATTGCCAGGGTCGGAACGTGCGTCTTTGCGTGTGACAGAAAACTCAGGCTTCAGCGGCGCTTTCAAATGGTTCGACTGGAAGACCGGCAGACAGTGCTGCGAGGGAGTATCGATTATGTCTGTATCGGTATCAAAAAAGGAAAACCGAAACGGATGCCGGAAGTTTTCTCTAACGCTTTTGCTGTGTTTGATCAGAATAACAACAAGGCAGAGTAAAAAAACTAGATACGATAATTTAATAACCAAGGAGGAATAAAATGAAAGTACTTGCATTCAATAGCAGTCCCAGAATGAAAAAAGGTGTGACCGACAAAATTCTGCAAACTTTTATGAGTGGGGCAAAATCGGCCGGAGCAGAGACAGAGACTGTCTACCTGGTGAAAAAAAATATAAAATACTGCTCAGGATGTTTTAATTGTTGGTTTGTGCATCCTGGAAAGTGTATCCATGTTGATGATATGCTGGAAATCAGAAATAAAATCAAAGAGGCTGATCTGATTGTGTTTGGATCGCCTGTCTATTTTGATGGATTTACCGCCCAGATGAAAACGATGCTCGACCGCCTCATCGCGGGGGGAATGCCTTTTATTCAGGTCAGAGATGGCCATTTCCGGCATCCCAGCCGTGGTGGAGAAAAGAAAGTCCGTAAGATGCTGTTGATCTCCACCTGTGGGTTCGGAGAAAAGGATAATTTTGACCCGATTATTCAGCACATGCAGGCAATTGCAAGAAACTTTGCCACTGGAGAGTATATGGGGGCATTGGTCAGACCGGTTGGATCGACGTTGGAGATGCTGCAGGATGAAAATCCAGAGGGCGTAAAAGGAGTGTTGGACGCTTTTTATCAGGCCGGTGTAGATGCCGTTTCCAAAGGTGTTATTTCAGATGAACTGCAGGAAGCGGTTTCTGCGCCTTTAATCCCCTTAAAAGAATTTATGGAGCGCGCAAATAAGATGTTTCAAACAATGATCAGCGAAAAACAGGCATCGCAGCAGAATTGATTTGTATGTCTCTTGTTTCTGCGGAGTAGCTTTGGTGAATCGTTACTCTGCGGAATTGGCAGAAATGTTAATTCATGGTGCGGAAACAAGCCCTGTCCTGGAGTTACGAGTTTATTGCCTGGATGGCAGGTCTGACTGAGATGAATAACTGCAGGGTCATCGCAATCGCTGTGGCGAGGCACCAAAAACAAGTGGAGCCGATGACAAAGGGTTCCAGAAACGTCAGGAAAATAAAATAACCAACGCTCACCAACAGAACACACCAGAGTAGAATTCTGAATTTCCCCCGCCATTGCAAAGGTCCAAATTGCCCCATTATCCAGCTGCAAAGAATCAGGATATGCCCAAGAATACCAAGCAGGCCAACGGAGATGACACCAAAAAGACTGGCATACTCGCTCTGCTGGACGGAATTGCAGTCGCCAACCGCACCACAGACTGCTTCCACATGGGCGGCTTCGATATATGTTAAATAACTGGCTGCGATTAAGCCGATTGCCAGTAAAAGGGGGATACTCCATCTCTGCCAGATGACAACTTTTTGGCTTGTACTTCCGAGCAGCGCCCACAAACTGAATAGGAAACCGGCAATCATTCCCGCCAAAACCAGAAACGCCAGTTGGCTTTCGAATGAATCCCAAAAAGGCTTCTGTCCATGAAGCATATGATCTATCTCAGCCAATTGCCAAGTGACGGCAATCCCGATAATAAAATGAATCAGGATGAGCCATTGGGAGAAAAAGTCGATTTCCGAGGAGTGACTCCTGAAAAACAGAAAAAGGGAGTAGCCACCGACGATCAGCATTCCGATTAAGACAACAACAGCATACCGGTTTCCAATGGGATCATGATTGTATTTGGCTTTCATGTCTGAAAAAATGAACCCTAGAGTATCGGGTCTGGCAGAAATAAACCACTGGGTTTTTTCAGATTTTGGCAAATGCTGCATGCTTTTCAGAAAATCTTTTAACCCGGATATAGCAGGCCAGGCCAGGCCGGATTCTGCAAGCCCGGTTTTCAATATATCTGGAAGCTGCCGCTTGATTTGTACTGGATCATGCCACTGTTGCGCTCCAATAATAACGAGAGGCAGGGGCTGAGAAAAAGGGATTCCCAGATCGACCAGGGCGTTCAGATAAAGCTCTCCGCCTTTTTTATCTGCGGTGTTCAGGGATAAGATGGTGATTTGGTCTTCAAACTGCTGTTTTATTTCAGGCAGGACGTCACGCCGAAGTTTTTCACATTTTGGGCAGTCAGGTTTGTAAAAAAAGAGGCCGTTGATCTGAGGGCCGGGTGTCGACTGAGCGAACCCGGGTGACGATAAAAATAAAAAGCAGAGGATGCCCAACAGCGTCCTGGATAAACAAGAGGCGTTTTTCATTGCTACTTCTGAAGTACGAATGTCAAAGGATCTGTGACAGAAATAGCTTCGTCCTCTCCTGATCCGGGTTGGTGAAAAAATGTTCTGGATCTCCAACCTCAATGATTTTGCCCTCATCCATCATTACAACAGCGTCGGCAACTTCTCTTGCAAACCCCATTTCATGGGATACAACCGCCATCGTCATTCCCTCTTTTGCCAATGTCAGCATGACTTCCAAAACCTCACCTACCATCTCCGGGTCCAGTGCAGATGTCGGTTCGTCAAAAAGCATGATTTTGGGGTCCATGGCCAGGGCTCGCGCAATGGCAACTCTTTGCTGCTGTCCCCCTGAAAGTTGTGAGGGGAAAACATGGGCTTTCTGCTCGATTCCAACTTTTTTCAACAAATAGTCAGTTTTTTCATTGGCTTCTTTCTTAGACCGCTTTCTGACTTTTTGTTGGGCCAGATTGATGTTTTCCTGGACTGATTTGTGGGGGAAGAGATTGAAGGATTGAAACACCATCCCGACTTCAGCCCTGATTTTATTGATATTCGTCTTCCGGTGGGTAATGTCCACATCATCAATTAAAATTTGGCCTGAATCGATGGTTTCGAGCTGATTGATGCAGCGCAACAATGTGGATTTCCCTGAGCCTGATGGGCCGATGACCACGACCACTTCGCCTTTTTTGATATGTGTAGAACAGTGATCGACCGCCTTAACAACGTGTGTCCCGACGATAAAGGTCTTACAGATATTATCGATTTTAATCACTGACGGCAAATCTCCTTTCAATATAGCGAACCAGCATAGAGAGTGATAACGTGAGCATCAGATACATGGCGGCGATGGTGAACAATACTTCAAAGGTGGCGAATGTTGACGTGCTTATCTCCCTTCCTGCTTTAGTGAGATCCGTGATGGCGATGACCGAAACCAGAGATGAGTCCTTGATCAATGAAATAAATTGACCTGCCAGTGGTGGCATGATGCGTTTGAACGCCTGTGGTAGAATGATATACGTCATCGTTTGAAAGTAGTTCATTCCCAACGAGCGTGACGCCTCCATTTGTCCCGGATGAATGGATTGGATCCCGGCTCTGATGATTTCTGCAACATAGGCTCCAACAAACAGCGCCAGCGCCATGGTCCCGGCTGCAAAACGATCAATCTGAAGAACGGTACCAAGGAAAAAGTAGAAAATGAAGATCTGAACCAATAGTGGGGTACCTCTGATCAACTCGACATAGATCGTGGCAAGTCCTTTGATCAGTGGGTTTTTCGATATTCTCCCCAGACCGGCAACCAGTCCGAAAATAATTCCGAGAACACTCGAATACAGTGAAATTTCAAGGGTGGTGATCAGTCCCTCTATCAATATTCCCTGTGAAAAAACCTGGAGTGCACCGACTTTATCAACATCCGTCACCCGATCACCATCTTGGAATTTCAGGCTGTCAGTCCGAACCTTGAATGTATCTTTTGTGCCGATGTCATATTCAAGAGATACCTGCGAGAATTTGTCATCCAGTTGCTGAATGTGGATTGTCCCATTTTCATTGGCAAATTTTTCGACTTCGCCAGTGAAGAAAAAATACTGGGGGATCCGATTCCAATACCATGTATAATCAATCTTGTCCGTCATGACGGTCAGACCCCATCCCAGAAATACAAGGACAGCGACGAGACACAAATACCAGAATCCCTTTTTGAGTAGGTTAGATAGCATTAAGCAGCCTGTTTCTTGCCATTTAGCATTGGCAGCCGCTTTTTAAATAAAACGACTGCCTGAATCTGCAGTGAGAATTTGTTACTTATGACTTATTGAACACCTTTCAGCCATTTGGAACTTTTGAACCATTTAGCATAAATTTTGTCGTAGGTTCCGTCGTTTCTAACCTGATACATGAAATTGTTCAGCCAGTTGATAAAATCAGGATCGCCTTTACGGATTGCCCATCCCAGAGGTTCGAAGGTGAACGGCTTATCCAGGTGCTTAACTTTACCTTTAGCCTTGCTGCTGGCCATGATGGCGTTGAAGGGAAGATCGTAGATAAAAGCATCGATACGGCCATTCATCACTTCCAACATACCTTCCTGCTCCGTTTCGTAGCTGATATATTTTGCACGGGGGATCATTCTTTTAACTGCCTGTTCACCAGTGGTTCCCAGTTTGGAGGCAATGGTATATTTGGGGTTATTCAGTTTCTTGTAAGACTTGACTTTTTTTGCCAGTTTTTTGTTCAGCACGACAGTTTGACCCACAGTGATGTAAGGATTAGCAAAATTGACTCTTAAATTCCGGCCTTGGGTAATCGTCATCCCGGAGGCAATGATGTCAAATTTCTTAGTCAGTAGCGCAGGAATGATTCCTTCCCAGTTGGTGTTAACATATTTCACCTTAACGCCCATAGCTTTGGCCATAGCAGTTGTCATGTCAACGTCAAAGCCAACAATATCCCCTTTTTTATCGCGCATTTCAAAAGGCATATAACCTGCTTCAAGTCCCACCAGCAAGGTTCCTCTTTTCTGGATCGCCTCCAGTACATTCTCTGCTGTTGCTGTTGTACTCATGGAAAAAACGAGCATCGCACTGATAATCAGCCACATGAATTTTTTCATAAATCCTCCGACGTTTGTAATTTTGGACTTTCGCACAGCTTAGGCGTTATCCAATACGGTTTTTGATGCGATTTTGCACCCTTTTTTTAATTGAAAGATCAAAACTAACAGAATAGAATCCAGACAGCAAGACTAAGTTGCTAGAAAAATGAAGAATTAAGATTATCTTTTCGAAGTTCCTATAAATTTATGAAATCCATTTGGGATTGTATATTTTGTGGAAGCTGTTATTTTCCACAATATTAACCAATAGGTTTGATTTTGATTCCAAACCGTCTTTACCAGGAGGTATCATGCCAATAAAAATATTGTCTCCGACTGTTATTGAAGCTGCCGGAAACAAAATAAAAATAATTGAAGAGTTCTTTGGGAGGGTGAACTCCGGGACAGATGGTGTCAGCATTGCACGTATGAAAAGCCCGCAGGGATGGGTAGAGCCTGGACAACGACCCGAATTCAGCGAATATACGGTGGTCTTGAATGGCTGTTTAAACGTTAAAACTGAAACCGAAGAGATCGTGATTCAAGCCGGTGAAGCCATTCTGGTCGAAGCGGGTGAATGGGTTCAGTATAGTTCAATGAAAAAAGAGGGTGCAGAATACATTGCAGTTTGTCTGCCTGCTTTTTCCCCTGCAACCGTGCACCGGGACCAGGAATGATCCCGGTCGGCGGAGAACGCTGGTTTTGATAAAAGTGGAATCAAAATGGTTTATGATTCTATATTGAAAAATTTCATGGATTTCGGTTGCTTTTTTCTATCACATAACCGAATCTGAAATCACTTTCCAGATATCCGGTTTTCAGCAACATGGTATGAGCCCAAACGAGTCGTTTGTCTTTATTTCTGCGTCTCGTGCTTTTAAAAACGAGGGACTGATAAAATTTATCCAGAGGTTTTCATGGAAAAAGTAGCTTTAGTTGAGTTTGTGAAAAAAATTGAACTGTTTAAAGATCTCGATCCCGCTTCACTGGCTGTGATTGCGCAAAACCTGGAAGAAAAAAGTTATGCATCCGGCGAGATGCTTTTCAGCGAAAACAACCCCAGAGAAGAGATTGTTTTTATCAAAACCGGGCGTGTCCTGCTTTTTAAAAAAACACCCCATGGGGAAGAAAAAACCATGTCATTTTTTGGCGCCTATGATTTCCTTGGTGAAGGCGCAATAATTGACGACACGCCACATTTTGCTTCCGCCAGGGTAATGGAAGATACCGTCGTTCATTATATTAAGAAAGAGAATTTGATCAAGATATTTGAATCGAATGGTACAATTGCCATGAGCGTATACTCCTATGTGGCAAAAGTGATTTCCAGGCGGATGCGTCAGGCCAATTCCCGTGTGTTGAATACGAATGTGCAGTTCGAGTCTGGCAGAAGCCGAACTGAGCATGATCTGCTGGGGTACCGAGATGTTCCCCATGAGTATTACTACGGAATCCAGACGTTGCGCGCTTTAGAAAACT
>JABGPJ010000115.1:35126-37798 GCA_018645005.1 Deltaproteobacteria bacterium
GATGTTCCCCATGAGTATTACTACGGAATCCAGACGTTGCGCGCTTTAGAAAACTTCAATATCAGCGGTGTTACATTGAAGTTTTTTCCGGTTTTGATTGAAGCTTTTGCCAGTGTCAAAATGGCGGCAGCAGAAGCCAATCACGAACTTGGAATTCTGGATGGCAAAATCAAGCAGGCGATTGTCCAGGCGTGTGATGAAATTCGAAATAAAAGACTGCACGATCACTTTGTGGTGGATATGATCCAGGGGGGCGCCGGTACGTCGACCAATATGAATGCCAATGAAGTCATCGCCAATCGGGCGATTGAGATCATGGGGCATGAGCGGGGAGAATATCAGTATTGTCACCCCAATAATCATGTCAATCTATCCCAATCTACCAACGATGCCTACCCAACTGCTGTAAAAATCGCCTTGCACAATGCCAACGCGACACTGCTGGTAATATTGAGACGTTTGATCAACAGTTTCCACCTCAAAGCTGAGGCGTTTTCACATATTATTAAAATGGGGCGAACGCAGTTGCAGGATGCGGTTCCGATGACACTGGGACAGGCTTTTGAATCGTACGCGGCGACATTTGAAAAGGAGGTTCTCAGACTGCAGGAGAATGCGGATCTCTTTCTGATGGTTAATATGGGGGCGACAGCAATTGGAACCGGGATCAACACAGATCCAGGCTATAGTGAGAAAGTGATTAAACATCTCAAACAGGTAACCGGCCTGAATGTGGTCTTAGCGGAAAATCTTGTTGAGGCAACCCAGGATACCGGTGCCTTTGTCATGTATTCATCGGCTATTAAACGGCTTTCCATAAAGCTCTCAAAAATTTGTAACGACCTGAGGTTGCTCTCTTCAGGCCCCAGAACCGGCCTTAATGAAATTAATTTGCCCGCAATGCAGCCGGGCTCCTCAATCATGCCGGGTAAGGTGAATCCTGTCATTCCAGAGGTCGTGAATCAGATAGCCTTCAAAGTAATTGGAAACGACCTCACCGTTTCTCTGGGAGCTGAAGCTGGACAACTCGAGCTCAATGTGATGGAACCGGTGATTGTGCAGAGCATTTTTGAATCTATCGAGATGCTCAAAAACGGCATTACGGTCCTGATCGATAAATGTATCAATGGAATCACCGCCAATGAAGAGCATATCCGGAGTATGGTCCTGAACAGCATTGGGCTGGTGACGGCCCTTAACCCTGTTCTGGGTTACGAAACATCCACCCAACTGGCAAAAGAGGCTCTGGAGCAGGGTAAAGGTGTATACGAACTGGTGTTGGAACAGAAATTGATGACCCGGGAGAAGCTGGACGAGGTTCTGGCGCCCGAGAACATGGTTAAGCCCAGGCGCATGGGAATCTGAGAAGGGGTGCTCAATCAGATTGAGAAACCACCCAGTTTGGTTTCCAGGTATTCTGCTATGCCCTCGTGCCCCCCTTCTCTCCCCAGGCCGCTCTCCTTCATGCCACCGAAGGGAGCGGCGGCGGCGGTCGGATTGATGTCATTGATACCGACAATTCCGAAATTCAAACCTTCGAACATTCGCATGGCGCGGGATATATCCCGCGTATAGACATACGATGCCAGACCATACGTTGTGTCGTTGGCCATTTCCAACACCTGCGCCTCATTCTCGAAAGTAATGACAGGTGCCACCGGGCCAAAGGTCTCTTCCCGGTAAATCAGCATTTCAGGTGTCACGTCCCTGATGACGGTCGGTGCAAAAAAGAAACCCTGGTCAAGATTGTTTTCGGTCAGGCGTTTTCCGCCAGTGATAACGGTTGCTCCCAGATCCAGAGCGTCGGTCACCTGGCGTTGAACTTTTTCCAGTGCGGCAGCATCGATCAGCGGACCAATTTTTGTGGCTTTGTCAAACCCACTTCCGGCTTGCATATTTGAGACACGCGCAGCCAGCTCCTCTACAAAAGGATCGACAATACTTTTGTGAATAAAGATTCGGTTGGGGCTGATACAGGCCTGCCCTGTATTCAGAAACTTAACAAGGGAAGCCCCCTTGGCAGCATGGACCGGATCTGCATCTTCAAAAACGATGAAAGGGGCATGACCGCCCAGCTCAAGGGAAATGCGTTTCATCTGGGCTGCTGCACCCTGAGCAAGAAATTTTCCAACTCCCGTAGAGCCCGTAAAAGCAAGTTTTTTAACCGACGGATTGGATAAAAATTCATCTCCGATGGGTTTGGGATCTTTGGCAGTTATCAAATTGACAACACCAGGGGGAATCCCGGCTTCATCCAGGATCTTAAAAATCTCCATGGCGCAAAGCGGTGTGGACTCCGCAGCTTTGAGAACCATCGTACAGCCGGCAGCGAGGGCCGGTGCAACTTTCCGGGTAATCATGGACATGGGATAGTTCCAGGGGGTGATGGCGGCTACGACACCAACTGGTTGATGAAGAACCATAAAACGCTGATCTTTTCGCGGTGCAGGAATGATTTCCCCATAGACCCTTTTGGCCTCTTCGGCATACCAGAGCAGAAAATCCGCACCATACTGAACCTCTCCCAGAGACGCTTTCAAGGGTTTACCCTGTTCCGTTGTCATAACCTTCGCCAGGTCGCTTTTACGTTCCATCATGATTCGCCACGCCTTGTACAGGTAAGATGAACGTTCATAAGCTGTCAGGGATGACCAGCCCTGAAACGCTTTTTC
>JABGPJ010000115.1:37898-43002 GCA_018645005.1 Deltaproteobacteria bacterium
GGTGTTTTCAGTTCTTTCTCATGAACGGTCTTCTCCACCGGGAGCTTGGGGACTGGCGGGCTCACTTCTGTCTCGTGCACAATCTTGTATACCTGGCGGGCAGGTGTTTTCAGCTTTTCACGATGAGAAGGTTTATTTGATATGTGAACCTGTTTCTTGATCTCTTTATCTTTTTTCAGGGTGTAATACATGCCCCTCAGATATTGCTGGCTCTTAAAATCCGGAGCGATAGATAACAGGTTTTCGGAACCACCGACAATTAAAGAACCGCCGGTCGCCGTAACCCTGGCGATTTTTTTAAACAGGTTGATTTTGTCGTGGCTCTGAAAATAGATAGCCACATTGCGACAAAAGATAACATCAAACTGACCGAGAGACGGCGGAAAAGGTCGCATCAGGTTCATTTTTTCAAATTTTGCCAGGGAACGGATCTCATCCTTGATGCGCCAGCCATCTCCGACTCGAGAAAAATATTTTTGGCGCTTATCTTGCGGTAAACCGCGCTCAATTTCAAAACTGTTGTATTTCCCATAACTGGCCTGAGCAACGGCTTCACCTGAAATGTCTGTCCCCAGAATCGAGATCTCAAAAGAACCCATGCCAGAGAGCATTTCAAGCAGCGTAATAGCAATGCTGTACACCTCCTGTCCTGTCGAGCAGGCCGCGCTCCAGATTTTGATCAGAATCGGTCTTGTCGGATGTTGTCTTCTGCGCAGATCGATCAAATCCGGGATAATCTTATTCTGTAACAGATTGAAAGGGACATCATCCCTGAAAAAGAAAGTCTCGTTGGTGGAGATGGCATCAATCAGGTTTTTTTTCAGCTTTTTTGTTGGATCCGTTCTGATTTTGTCCAGAAGTTCGCTATAGGATGTGGACCCGGTTTTATCCATCATACTTTTAAGCCGGGTTTCCAGAAGGTATCCCTTACTCTTATCAAGAAAAATACTTGAGATCTCGAGAATATATTTTGAAAAGTCAGCGATTTCTTTATCAGAGATGTGCAACATTGATTTGTTTTTTACAGTGTTTTGGTTATTTCATCAGCGATGTTTTCCAGGGGGGCAATAATATCTGCCAGTCCTGCCTCGATCACGGCTTTGGGCATGCCATAGACCACACAGCTTTCTGCTTCCTGGGCGATGGAGATAGCTCCTCCCGCCCGCGTGATGGTCATGCCCAACTTACCGTCCATTCCCATGCCGGTCATTATCACACAGGTAGATTTTGAACCATACTCCCTTGAGACAGAGCGGAACAAATAATCGACGGACGGTTTACAATTATTTTCAGCGGGTGCGTCTGCAGATATCCTGATAATTTTTTTCATACCGATGCCGGAAGCCACCATCATCTGAGAGCCGCCAGGAGCTATGTAAACCGTATTAGGCAGCACCTCTTCCCCGTTGGCAGCCTCCTTAACAGCCAGACCACTTTTCTGGTCAAGACTCTTTGCCAGCGAAGCCGTGAATACCGGAGGCATGTGTTGTACTAAAAGAATCGGCACTCCGATATCCGCCGGCAACTTTGGTATCATTTTGGCCAAAGCATTGGGACCTCCTGTGGATATACCAATCGCTATCACATGTGATTTTTCAGTTCGTTTAAAGGATTTGACTGCCGGCCGACGGATCTGCAAAGGCTTGATGAATGACGATTTTTTTATTTTCAGCCCAGATTGCGTGTGCCTTTTATAAGCTTGCAAAATTGAATTCAGGCTCTTCTTGATTTGCTGTTTGTTCACATCTGCTGAACTGTCATCCGGTTTGGCAATAAAGTCAAAGGCGCCCAACTGCAAAGCCTGCATAGTTGCTTCACTACTCCGTAACGTTTTAGAGCTCAACATGATGGTGTCAATCTTGAGATCCTGTTTATTGATCTCTTCAAGAAGCTGCAAGCCGTTCATCACCGGCATTTCAATATCCAGGGTGATCAGGTCAGGCTTCAGGCTGCGAATGCGTGAAAGGGCAATCTCTCCGTTGTTAGCCGTGCCTACGACCTCTATGCCTGGTAATTCGTTCAATATATCACTGACTACTTTGCGATAAAAAATCGTGTCATCTACGACAAGCACTTTTATTTTCATACAACATTCTCTTTGTTCAGGGTTGAATACTCAGACCGCAGTCTGGCCAGCTTCAGCTGTTTAAATCTGAAACTGATCTACTTTCTCTTTAAGTTGGACAGCCATTTTGCTTAATTCTTCAGCGCTTTGATTCAGCTGGGAATTGGAGTTACTCATTTCATTAGCGGAGTCATTGACCGCTGATATTTCGCTTGCCACTTGACTTGTCGCTTCTGAAGTTTGAGACACATTTTGATTAATCTCTTTTAAACCGAGCGATGCCTGGCTGATATTTTCAGTTATCTCCTGGGTTGCGCTTCTCTGCAGAGTCAATGTCTCTCTGACAGTTACAACGGTTTCATTAATGGACCGGATGACCTCTGCGATCTCTTCTACATCTGAAACCGCGACGCCTGTTGAGTTTTGGACCCCTTTCAGTTTTTTGCCGATGTCAGCTGTGGCGGAGGCGGTTTGATTGGCCAGTTCTTTGATTTCATTGGCCACAACAGCGAATCCTTTTCCGGCTTCTCCAGCCCTGGCAGCTTCAATGGTGGCATTTAAAGCCAGCAGATTGGTTTTTTCACTGATGGCGGCGATGGTTTCCGTCACCGTATTGATCTCTTCCGCATCCTGACCCAGGGTTTTCACATTTTGTGAAACCTCGTCAGCGCGAACGACGGCATTATCAGTGCTCTCCTTGACCGCTTCTACCGCGTTGACAATACTGGTAATTCTGGTGCTCATCTCCCCACTGGCTGAAGCGACTATATCCACATTTCCGGTTGCTTGTTCCATGGCAGAGGCCACTGAGTTCATATTCACATTCATCTCTTCTGCCGCCGACGCAACGCTGTTGGATCTCTCCACGGTGGAATCGGAGGAGGTGGATATCTGCCCCGCGATAGCGCTCAACTCAGTGGAGGATGCTTCGAGGGAGAGGGCATTATCATTAATCTCCCGGATCATTGAGGCCAAATTATTTGACATTAGATTCAGTGCTTCTGCCATCTCTCCGATCTCATCTTTGGATTCAATTTCCATTTTCTGGTTCAGGTTTCCTTTACTTAGCTCTGTGATGAGATGCAGAATCTTATCAATTGGCCTGGTTATTGACCTGGTGATGATATATCCGCATATGAAAGCCATTACCAAGGCAAATATTAAAAGCCCATATTCAATATTAATCAACCTTTCTATCAGGTTGCTTGATGTTGTGACATCTTTGTCCCTGAGTGCTTTCTGGTCTTTGATCATCTCGTTCAAGATGAATTGCAGTTTGGCCCCGACAGGCGCTGCCCTGGTCGCTAGCCAGTAATTTGCTATGTTCCAATCTTCTGCGCTTCTCAGGGAGAGCATTTTGGGAGGAAGAGGATCAAACTTCGCTCTGGCAGCTGAAAAAACGATAAAGGCCTGTTTCTGACTTGAGCTCAAAATGCTTTGGCTATTACTCAAATCTTTGAACCGTCTGCTGTTTTTACTCCAAAGAGTGTTGAAATGAGTGCGGAACTGTTCATCACCGGTGAGCAGGAAAGCCCGGATATTTGCCAGGGACAGGCCCAAAGTCCCCCTCACATCCGCCATCATGCCCAGGAGTTGTTTTCGTTGAGAATTTGCAGGGAGTTTCAGCTCAAGATCAATCATTTCCGTGATTTTCGCAGACATAATGGAGGCTTGGGGGGCGGCCTCAGAAAAGAGCATTTGCATCGCAGGGACATTCTCTCTTTTCTGGGCAATGTCCTCAATTTCTTGTTGTGCGGCTTGAAATTGAATCAGCAGTTTCTGAATCGCAACCAGCCGTTCCTTATTTTTCGGGTTAGTCCAATTAAGTGACAGCTTTTCCATAATTTTCAGAGGCCTAAGCAAATCCTCCTCCCATGCCAACGCTCTTTCCTTCCGGAAGGAGTCCTTACCCAGAATCATCCAGCCCCGCAAAGCAGAAAGTGCTCGATTAATGCCATTCAGCATCGATACACTATTTTCAGCAGTCGGAACCCTCAGGTTTGCGATCTTTTCATTGAGATCCCGAGAGCGCTTGACCTCGAATATATTGATCGCGACCACAGCGAATATAATGATTGAGACCGCTGAAAACCCAATGATTAACTTCCTGCCGATTGTTAGATTCATAGTAGCCTCTTTTTAGACAAGGTTAGAATAGTCCGGGAGTAAATTCGATTGGTAACATATTGAAAAAATGGCTTGACGATTTGTGAGCTGTCTCAGCTTTCATCATCCAGCACGACTTCCACATTGAGCAAAGCCATCAATTCATTGTTGCTTGTATGAAAAACCCCTTCAAAAAATTTACCCTGTGCGCCTTTAATATTGGCAGGAGGGTTGGCAATCTGTTGATGAGAGACGGTGATAACCTCTGTCACCTGGTCAACCAGTAAGCCAATAAACTCCCCCTTCGAACTGGTTATGACCACTCGGCTTTTAGGTCCAATTTCAGAAGGGACAAACCCTATCTTCATACTCAGGTTGATAATCGTGACAATCTGGCCCCTCAAGTTCATAATTCCCATCACATATTCAGGCGACAGCGGAACTTTGGTAAGATTCAGATCATCATTGATTTCCTGGACCTGTGCTATATTGATACCGCAAAGGGTACCATCGAGATAAAAGGAAGAAAACTGAAGCAGGTCGTTCTGATCCGATTTCTCAGTAGTTTGCGTGGGTGCCATGTTCTTTCCTTACGCTAATAGAATTTCAGATTACAGAGGTTGTGGGAGATCCTGACCTCCTGTGCTTTTACACTTTAAACTGATCCATCTTCTCTCTCAGCTGGGTAGCCATTTTACCTAGTTCTTCAGCGCTTTGATTCAACTGAGCACAGGAATTACTCATTTCATTGGCGGATTCGTTGACCTCTGTTATTTCGCTGGCAACTTGACCTGATGCTTCTGAGGTTTGAGAGACATTTTGATTAATCTCTTTTAAGCCCAGTGATGCCTGACTAATATTTTCTGAGATCTCCTGGGTTGCACTTCCTTGCTGCGTCATTGTCTCTCTGACAGAAACAACTGTTTCATTAAT
>JABGPJ010000169.1 GCA_018645005.1 Deltaproteobacteria bacterium
AATATGAAGTCTTCAAAATATATAGCGGCTGGTATATCTGTAGTAGCACTGATTTGGATTTTGACCGGTATCTTTTTTTCAGGATCCGGAGGAAATGACAAAGGGTCTGTGGCGGGTACAAGCTCGACCACAAAAGTTGCAGAAGTTCGCGTCAGAGATATCGTGGCACAGCCGTATGCAAATGATATTGTAGTAACAGGGCGCACTAATGCGTCTCGCACTGTAGAAATTAAGGCTAAAACCAAAGGCCAGATTCAGGTGCTTCTGAAAGAGAAAGGTGCTCGTGTCGATGAACTTGAGGTTATCGCGAGAATTGAATTGAGTGACCGCGAAGCCAAAGTAATAGAAGCAAAGCAAAGATTTGTACAAAGACAGATCGAATATGATGCGGCCAAATCATTGGAAGACGAGGGATTTAATTCAAAGGTCACATTAACACGATCCCTTGCTGATCTGGAAACGGCACGTGCCGAATTGACAAAGGCAATAATTGCGCAGGAAAACACAAATATAAAAGTACCTTTTAAAGGATTAATTTATGATCAGGTGATTGAAGTAGGTGATTATGTTTCGGTTAGTGACACGATGTTTACGATTGTAGATATGGACCCGATTGAACTGGTAGTCTTTATTTCAGAGCGCAATATTTCCAATATCAGGCTGGGACAGGAAGCTTCAGCAGGATTTTATAATGGTGATACCGTCAAGGGTAACGTAAGCTATATTGCCCCTGTCGCAGATCCAACGACAAGAACATTCCGTGTAGAAATTTCTACTCCTAATCCCGATTATTCAATTAAGGATGGCTTGACGGCAAAAGTCAGGATTTCTACAGAAAGAAAAAAAGCACACAAAATCTCACCCTCTGTTCTGTCACTGAATGATGTGGGCCAGATCGGAGTAAAGATTGTGAGCACTCAGAACAAAGTGCAATTTGTTCCGGTAACGATTTTATCAGACACTTCTGATTATATGTGGATTCTCGGGCTTCCGGATAACATTAGATTAATTACGGTGGGGCAGGATTTTGTGTCCCACGGCCAGACTGTCCGGCCGGTAGTGGCGGATGGAGATGGCTTGTTATGATTAATGCCTCTATTCGGCACAGCCGTACGGTCATTTCAATATTGATTTTGCTACTGGTTGTCGGAACGTATGCTTACATCAATATAGCTAAAGAGTCCTCACCGGATATTGATATTCCGCAAATCTATATTTCCATATCTCTGGAAGGAATTTCTCCTGACGATTCCGAAAGATTGCTATTGCGTCCTATGGAGCAGGAACTGTCAACTATCGAAGGCGTAAAGGAGATGAAGTCCACTGCTTTTCAGGGTGGAGGTTTTGTTCTGCTGGAATTTCAAGCAGGGTTCAATAAAGATAAAGCGCTGGATGATGTACAGAAAGCTGTGGATCAGGCCAGACCTGAATTGCCGGACGATGTTGAAGAACCGAGTGTTACAGAGGTCAATTTCAGCCTGTTCCCGGTTTTGGTTGTTACACTTTCGGGTAACATGCCTGAACGTGCACTGTTGAAACTGGCACAAAGTTTACAGGATAGAATAGAGGCAATTCCATCTGTGCTGGATGTAAATATTGCAGGTGACAGAGAAGAGCTTGTTGAAATCATCATAAAACCTGAGTTGCTTGAGAGCTATGCATTAAATGGCAACGACATCATGAATTTGTTTAAGGTGTCCAATCGTCTTGTTGCTGCGGGCAATCTGGATACCGGTGCCGGACGTTTTGCAATCAAAGTACCGGGCCTTTTCGAAACTGTCCACGACGTCATGAACATGCCGTTGCGTGTGGATAAAGATTCTGTCATTAAGGTACGTGATATTGCGGAAATTAGGAGAACCTACAAAGATCCTGAAAGTATTGCACGTCTACTCGGGGAGCGGGCTATAGCGCTCGAAGTAGTTAAGCGCTCGGGTGAGAACATTATAGATACGGTAACGGCTGTGCGAAAGATTGTTGCGGAGGAGGGTGTGCTCTGGCCTCAAGGGGTCGAAGTCTCTTTCACGCAGGACGAGTCAGAGACAATCAAAACAATGCTACTTGATTTGCAGAATAACGTGATCAGTGCAATTATTCTGGTGATGATAGTCGTGATCTTTGCGCTTGGTGTTCGTACTGCAACGCTTGTGGGAATTGCTATTCCCGGCGCATTTTTGACCGGTATTTTTGTTATCTATGCGCTGGGCCTGACTGTCAACATAGTTGTGCTTTTTTCCCTTACCCTTTCAATTGGTATGTTGGTTGATGGTGCCATTGTCGTTACGGAATACGCAGACAGGAAACTGTCAGAAGGGATTCCGAGAGACAAGGCTTACGGTGAAGCGGCGAGGCGTATGGCCTGGCCGATCATATCTTCAACGGCAACTACATTGGCGGCATTCGCACCGTTGCTGTTTTGGCCGGGTATTGTTGGTGAGTTCATGAAATATATGCCGATCACTCTGATCGCGGTTCTGGCTTCATCCATGCTCATGGCGCTTATTTTTGTTCCGACACTGGGGGCTTTGTATGGCAAGCCCGGCGCAGCCAGTGATCCGAAGATGATGCAGATGTTGACGGCATCAGAAGATGGAGATCTCAAAACAATTACAGGTTTCACCGGATGGTATCTTTCTGTCTTGGAAGTTGCGCTGAAACGCCCCGGACGGATCCTCCTTTTCGCTCTTGCGCTGCTGATTGGTGTTCAGTCTGCTTACATGAAATTTGGAAAAGGTATTGAATTTTTCCCAAGTATTGAACCTGATTTTGCGTCTGTCCTGATTCATGCCAGAGGAAATCTGTCTATTTACGAACAGGATAAATTGGTCAAAGAGTTGGAAGATCTAATCCTTGAGGTTGACGGCATTGAAACCATGTACTCACGAATTGGGACATCAAAACAGAAAGGATCTGATCTGGCAGAGGACGTAATAGGAAAAATCCAGATCGAGCTTACTGATTGGGATACACGCAAACCGGCAAGTGAAATTTTAGATGAAATCAGAGATAGGGCGAGCAGACTTGCTGGTGTTTTTGTAGAGACCCGTGAGCAGGAAGAGGGCCCCGCTGCAGGTAAAGCCGTAGAGATTCAAATTTCCTCTCGCTTTCCGGATAAGCTGGAACCGGCAACGGTTCAGGTTCTGGGTATTCTGGATGAGTTGGGAGAATTCCGGGATGTCGAAGATACAAGGCCGCTTCCAGGAATCGAATGGGAGCTGGAAGTTGACAGGGCACAGGCCGCAAAATTCGGAATGGACATCACGATCATCGGTTCTTACATCCGCATGATAACAAACGGCTTGAAGGTAGCTGAATACCGGCCGGATGACAGTGATGATGAAATAGATATTGTAATTCGTCACGGCACAGGACAGCGGACACTGGACCAACTGGATCGCGTTCGTATTGAGGGATCTGGCGGATCAGTCCCGATCAGCAGTTTTGTTAACCGCTCTGCACAACCTGCCGTAGGCGTGATCTATCGCTCTGATCAAAGACGTATTGTGACGGTAAAGGCCGATTTACCGCCTGAGATAAACATTAATGCAAAGGTCGAACAGATAAAAGGATGGCTGAGCAAAAATCTTGATCAACTTGATCCGGAAGTGGAAATCACATTTAAAGGGCAGGACGAAGACCAGCGCAATTCACAATCTTTTCTGACTAAAGCTTTTATCGTTGCTCTCTTTATGATGGCGATAATTCTGGTCACACAGTTTAACAGTTTCTACAGTGCATTTTTAATTCTGACGGCTGTTATCATGTCTACAATCGGAGTGATGATTGGTTTGATGATAACCGGTCAACCATTCGGCATTGTTATGACCGGTGTCGGAGTAATTGCCCTGGCCGGAATTATCGTGAATAACAATATCGTGCTGATTGACACATTTGATCATTTGCGTCGCCAATATGGCGATAGCATGGATATTCGCGAGATTATCTTACGCACAGGAGCACAGCGTCTCCGGCCTGTTCTGTTGACAACGATTACTACGGTTATCGGACTGATGCCTATGGTCCTGCAGATGAATATTGATTTCATATCCAGCAAAACCAGTTTTGGTGCACCATCGACACAATGGTGGGTCCAGCTCTCAACAGCAATTGTTTTTGGCCTCAGCTTCTCAACAGTTTTGACGCTTGTCGTCACTCCCTCTGCCCTGATGTGGCGTGAAAATATTGCTTCGAGCAAAACCAGACTTAAAAAGCGTTTGTGGAGATTCAAATCAAGAGAACATTCCTCGCTTCACTCAGAATGACAAAATCAGATAATTTCATACTTCCTCATTTTTTCTCTGTGTCCTTTGTGCGAGAACCATTTTTTTTTCTCACAGTTCACCGCAGTCACTTATGGTGACTTGTTTCGATGGTTCTCCCATTCGTGATCCCAAGGCCTCTACCTTTTTGACTATATCCATGCCCTCCGTCACCTTCCCAAAGACAACGTGCTTGTCGTCAAGCCATGGCGTGACGACAGTAGTGATAAAAAACTGTGAACCGTTTGTGTTGGCGCCTGAATTTGCCATTGACAAAAGCCCCGGTTCGGTGTGCTTGAGTGTGAAGTTTTCATCATCAAATTTTGATCCGTAGATCGACTTACCGCCTGTGCCGTTATGATTTGTAAAATCGCCGCCCTGGATCATAAAATCTGGAATGATCCTGTGGAACGTGCTCTCCTTGTATCCGTATCCTTCTTCTCCTGTACACAAGGCTCGAAAATTTTCTACTGTAATTGGGACAACATCCGCGTGCAGCTCAAACACTATACGTCCCAGCGCTTCACCATCTGTTTCAATGTCAAAAAAGACGTTTACCGGTTCCATAATTTATCTCCTTCTTATTTAATGTTAACAAAAAATCCCATTCCATTTTTTTGACTGTTCTTTATACCATCCACAGTTATAAAATTAAATGTAATTCTGGAACCATTAGTTGTGGTTAAGCGAAGAGAACAAAAGCGGACTTGACCTTTCTTCATAAATCTTTACAATGCGCAGAAATGGCAGATTGCAAGAGAATGAATTATCCATATTTTTTACAAGTCTATAAAATCCGGCTATAAACTTTTTAAGGAAATACTCAATGAAAAGAAAACTGTCACTATTTGCATGTATAGCGATATTTATTTCGTTACAAACCGGTTGCTTTCAATTAAAGAGTTTGGACTTAAAGCGTTTAGACTTTATGAGAATGGATGAATTTCACTCTCAAGTCCAGTCTCAAGAACTTCAAACCGAAGGATATGTGCAAAAGGTTGACAGCTTTATTATAGTACTGGATTCATCATCATCTATGGGTACTATTTACAAAGATGAGGTTGCAGAGCGATATTCCCGGTTTATGATTGCCAAAGATATTGTTAGTAGAATGAATAACACAATTCCTGAAATGGAGATCCAGGGAACTCTTCAGAGATTTGGTTATGGTTTTGCGGCAAAGGGAAAATTGACAGAGGCCGTATATGGGCCGACTGCATATTCCACATCTGATTTGGAATATGCTTTACAAACTATTATAACTCCAGGGGGCCATAGTCCTGCCGGGCTTGCCATTGGAGAAACAAGTAAAATTGTAGGTTCTACTGAAGGCAAGAGTGCCGTAATTGTCATAAGCGATGGTGAAAAGCTGAACGATGATCCGCTCATGAAAGTTAAGACCCTGAAAAACCAATTTGGAGGCAGAACATGCCTTTATACGATTTGGGTGGGAAGTAAGACGGAAAGCAAGGCATTTATGGAAGAGATCGCCGCAGAAATGGGATGCGGTTTTTCTGTAACAGCTGATGACATTGCAACAAGTGAAGGTATGGAAGATTTTGTAAGAAAAGTATTCTTTGCTAGGGACAGTGACGGAGATGGTGTCCCGGATGATGAAGATGAATGTCCTGATACTCCTCCCGGAATCCAGGTTGATGCTGTAGGGTGTGCTGGAGACAGTGATGGAGATGGTGTTACTGATGATATAGACG
>JABGPJ010000085.1 GCA_018645005.1 Deltaproteobacteria bacterium
CCTCCGAAGGCTGAGCCGACAGATTTACAGTCTGTTCCCTTTGGCCACTCGGGAATCTCCCCCGCAAGGTCACGTGGTGCTGGCTGGAGGATTCGAACTCCCGACCTGCTGATTACAAATCAGCTGCTCTACCAACTGAGCTAAGCCAGCTTTTCTAACGTAAAAGTACCAATTTAAGATAGAGCTCTTATATTGTCAATATAATTAATCACAAAAGCACCGAAATAAATGAGATCTATAATAAAAAATCGGGATCGACTTGATTTTCTGTAGATTTTAGCGGGTCATAGAAACCTTTCTCCTAACTAATCCTCTCGACGGAGCCATACTGAACAGTTCCCTTTCTCATAATGTCCCTTTTTAAATTGATCATTTAGAAATGGCTGGAGTCGAAGGTGGCGATGGACATCCAGGATCGACATAGGGTAGCATGGAGGCAGAATGAGACAATCGTCGACTGCTCCGGATTTGCGGAGACGGAATTTAATCGGCAGAGGTCGAACCATTTTTTTGAATCTTGAATCCCTTACGAAAACTCATGCCCTTTGACCAAAATAACCCCCCATCCGATTTTAAGTCTGGTTTTGCAACGTTGGTAGGCAAACCGAATGTGGGAAAATCCACCTTATTGAACCGTCTGATCGGACAGCACATCTCAATTACGGCAGATAAACCACAGACGACCCGCAACCGAATTCGCGGAATTATCACGGAGGACTCCTATCAGGCGGTGATATTGGATACACCTGGAGTTCACCTGCCGAGAACTGAGCTGCATCGACGTATTGTCAGTTACGCGGTTCAGTCCATTCGTGATTCTGATTTAGTCTTTTTTTTGACGGAGCCTCTTAACAAAGGGCAACAGTCTGTTTCCAGGGCGGATCTGCTTGTTCTGGAACATTTGTCGGCCTCGTTTGCAAATATTGTTCTTGTCATTAACAAGATCGATCTCAGCCGGAATGAGGAAATTCTAAAATCCATTGCTTTGCTAAATGAGACACATCAGTTTGCTGAAACAGTTCCTGTCAGTGCGTTAAAAGGGACGGGGGTCGATATTCTGAAAGGATTTTTCTCCAAATATTTACCTGTAGGGATCCCCTACTTCCCTCAGGATCAGATGACCGATACGCCGGAAAGGGAGATTGTGGGGGAACTCGTTCGGGAACAGATCATGAGGCATAGCTTCCAGGAAATTCCCTATGGTGTTGCCGTGTTTGTAGATGCATTTAAAGAAGAGGAGAAGCTGATTCGAATATTTTCCACTATTCATGTGGAAAAGGCGTCTCACAAGAAAATCATTATCGGGAAAAGCGGTGCGATGCTGAAAAAGGTGGGGCAGAACGCTCGGATAAAGATAGAGAAACTGCTGGGGAAAAAAGTATATCTATCCCTGCATGTCAAAATTGCGAAAAACTGGGTCAATAATCCAAGAAGACTCTCTGAGTTTGGCTATGATGAAGCATAGCCGGCTTCCGGCGTTTGATATCTGAAATAAGTATTATTCAACCTGTTTTCTGATACATCGCCCAATGGATCTGGGCTGACAGATTGATCCATCCTTCCATTGCGCCCCTGAAAAATCAGCCCCGGCAATTTTTGCTCCATCCAGATTTGCTCCGCGAAGCGTAGCACGGACAAACGTCACACCAATCAAATTTGCGTTTGCCAGATTTGCTCCTGATAAGTCCATATTGGATAGCTTTGCATTTACTAAATAGCACCCGGGGCAGCTTTTTGTTTTGATCAGGCGGTAGGCATTTTTTTTGACATTGAATTTATCCAGAGCCTGCAGCCGACTGCTGCTGTCATAAGCTAAAAGGGGCACCAGGCTGACTCCGACCAGGTTTAAAAATATAAATGCGCCGAAAATTATTTTTATCATAATTGATCTCCACAAAAGGCAGACGGGTTGAGCAGTATCTGTATTATGTCCGGTTATTGAATTTGGTTGAGGATGCTGTCAAGCATTGACGCATTAATTCTTTTTTCGTAATTCTTTTCCTTTGCTTTACCCGTTTGAATAATCCTGTTTTTTGGCAACGGATTGACCTTCTTATTCAGCTCGACAATTGCCCGAATGGTATCCGCTTTAAGGTTGCTCATTTGAGTAGTCTGAGAAGATGTCGTTTTCAAGCACAACAGATTGTGTATGCTTTGACTGTCCAAACTTATATTCAAGAGGGTTTCGATAGGAATGGTTCGTGTCTGGAAAATTACCTTGGCGTTGAAAACATCCGGGGCATCCCTTTCTATTTTATCCTTCAGATCATCGATGGCGCGCTCTATGATGGCTTTCTCATCTTCATCCAGTGATAGTTTGACACTGCTCATATCCCCACTTTTTTCCAGAGCTTGAATGATCAATTGTTTTTCATCTGGCGTCAGCTTCAGAATACTGAACAGGTTTTTATACAAAGGTTCCATATCCTTTGAATAGTTCCTCTCGATCTCCTTAGCGATAAACTCAGGAAACGTCTTTGTGAATTCTCCTTCCGGCTCGATCATTTCGATTGCTTCCAAAAGAAACTGGGCAGAGATGCCTAAATTCATCGCTTTATTTTGGGAGACTTCCTGAAAGAGAACATTGAGACGTTCCTTTTTTTGACCCAGTTCATCTTTGGAATTCTGGTGGATCGTCTTGATCTTTATATCCAGTTTCTGCTTAAATGCTTCGATATCCTTGTTGATTGCATCGACAGTCTCTTCCTGCTTTAAGCGCTTGTATTTACCAACTTTCTTCTCCATATCACGGAGTTTTTTACTGGCCAGCTTGCGCATCTCCTCGATCCGTTTGACTTCGAGTTCATGCTCCGATTTGATCCGCTGTTTAAAACGCTCAAGAATCTGGTATTTTGCCTGTCTCTTGTTGGTCGAGAAAGTAATCATTGATCGAATCAGCTGCATGAAGACAAATTGACGGGTGCCCAGTTCAATGATTCGGTCCATCTCTTCTCTGAAAGCATCGCTCTGATCATACTGCGGATCGTCCTTTTCTATTGTGATGATAGGGCGACCGATAGCGAGAATGTACTGCTTTAGAAAAATCCCCCATTGTGAATCGCTATCAGGAGGGGATTCGAGATCGAATTCGATTTTGAATTGATCCAACATTCGCAGAGTGTAGCTGTAACTTTCATAAATGCCTTCTTTGGTTTTCAGCTTTTTCTTGAGGGGTTCTGCCTGTTTTTTCTGAACATACTCCTGATAGGGAACTCGAAACGTCCGTTTTGATTGGTCGGTTTCAAAAGAGCCTGCATAAAGCACGCGATTTTCAGCTGCTTTAGATAGAGCTGGCTTGAAAATATTGGTAATATACTGGATAGCACCCAAAGAAGCTGTGGATGTGATCAATGTCAAGTAGTACCGGTTCAGAAAAAGCTCGATGGCTTGATAGATATAGTCGTGCCAATAAAGGGTTTGAATCTGAGATTCAAAACTTTCAACACTCATGGCATCATCAAACGAATCGGCATCAGAGGCAATGTCTTTAGAGAGAGACGCTTTTCCGAACTTGAAAGGTTCGTAGACTTCGCTCAGAATCTGGAGGTCAGATTTCAAAGATTCGAAAGCGGCAACAATATCCTGATGAGTTGAATTCTGATTAATATTTCGCAGGTATAAGGTCAGTTTTCTTGTATCCCAGTTTTCAGGGGCCGCATAATAGGCTGCAACTTTAAAATACAGTTTGGCAATCAGTCCTTCTGTATGGCGCTGTGTCGCAGCACCCTTGTCTCTTATTTTCTGAGCAGGATTTAAAAATTTTAACGGAGTCCAAGAAATGATGACAGCATCGAATTCTGAAGTTAAGGAAGGAATTTCTTCCCCCTCTTCCGTTTCTGGTAGCTCTGGAAATCCCTCTTTGATGCCAGCAAATTTTTTGATTTCTTTTAAACACTCCTGATACGCGAACCGGTAAACTTTTTTTGTATTTTTAGTTGTAAATCTTAATGCTGAACGGGTGGCCTTCATCTGTTCCATAAGGCTCGTTTCCCTGAATAGCTTTATTCCTTTGTCGCCCTGTTTAATTTTTCTGTAGTACATCCACTTCGCTCCCAGCATCTGGTGTGCTATCAGTTTCAGGAGATACATCTTATCTTCAGGTGACTGATTTTTAAGCTCTTTTATTGAGGAGTTCGATTTCAGCATTATTAGTTGATTTTTGTTGTTTTCAGTCGGTCTTTGCTATCCGGATCAGGACCCATCTCAGTTTTGTTGTTCCCAGACCCCGGTCCGTCTGTATCGGATTAATGGATCCCCCAGTCAAATACCAAAAGCGAGAGATCAAATACGTTGCAGAAAGAAACTGCTTTACTCGGATCCTGACGATTACTGAGGCTATTGTTTTGGTTTTCCCCAAATGTTGGGCACTTTTGTGCTGCAATGACTGGTTAAATTTGCTGCTATTTCGTACAAGATATTGTTATTTATGTCTGCGTAACCATTCAGGCTGGTCCGAGGCCTCACGTATTGTGTCTGTATTATTCAATAATTAAAAACTATTATCAAGTAAAATTGGTTTTTCACTATCCCCTCCCAGGGTAGCACACCTCATGTAGCGGCGATTGTTGTAAGAATTAAGCATTGATCGTACCTTTTTGTGTGTCAGATCCCTAATTTTTACGTTTTACCATCCCACAGGTCCGGAGAAATAAGCAGGTACGCCGCGCTTGTGTTTTATTGGTATCTTGAATAAGCCGAGAATTTTTAAGCGAGCGAAACCTGCTCCAAGATTCAATTTTTTGAATAAACTGTGGATTGAATAGAAAAAAGACAAAATTATAAATAAAAACCAATGAGCTGGTATGGTTGATGCTTTCAGTTAATGAGTCGTATGGTCTGGAAGACTTGCTGTCAGCAGCAGGCTACTGTATCTGAGATTCAATTAATTTACGGTTTCCGGCCGATTCGAAAATGGTGTACGTTGGCTGTATTGAGCTTATCAGAACCATTTCAGAACTTACACGATGGTTTTACTATCATAGAGCTATTGATATGACAGTGCTGGACCTCAAAAAGAAAATTTCCAGAGCAGTCACCCAATCCAATGAAATGGATCGGGTTTGTTATATAATTGTTGCCGGGACAGGACAATTTCGTATTGATGGAAATTACATCGTCCTGATTAAGGAAGATGGTACTTATCACCGAATCAATAAACAGCAATTGGACCAGGACACGCTTTGGTCAATTCATTAAGCCCGGTGTCAGGGTTTGATTGTGCTGGATTCGATATCCTATGTTGATCAAATGAAAAAGAGATATATCCTCGCAATTGTTTTCTTACTGACGACTGCGTGTCACCTTCTTGCTCTAGAGAGTAATGCGGAGAGGCAGAATATGCTGGTCACCTATTATGACCGGTTTGATAATGTCGAAAAGGAGATTCGCTACTATGACGAGAAAAAGAGCCGTAAGCTTGAATGTGTTAAAAAAATAAGCTATTACAGCCCAAAAGGTGATGTTAGTCATATTGCCAAATACTTCACAAACGAGAAATCGAAACGTACAGGAGATTTTAAGCATGTTCTCTATTTAGACAGAAAAGGGAGAATCCTCCGTATTGAGAAACATCATAATCAGAAAAAAACCCAGGCAGGACAGGTTTTCAAATCGATCGTGTATCTGAATGAACAAAATAAAATAGATAGAGTCGAACGCTTCAGTACGGATCGCAAGACTGAATCTTCAAAGATATTTAAAGTCCTTGATAAAATCGGTCACAAGGGACATGTGACTCAAAGTGTGGTTTATTATGCCTCAGATCCGGAAGGCATTAATCCCTATTATAAACAGATCATTGAGTACAATAGTAAAAAAGAAAAAACCCGCTTGACAATACACTTTGCTAATCGGGAATCTAATGAGCTTGGATATTATAAATCTATTTTCTCATTCGACAAAAAGTCGAGAAAGAAAAAGGAGGAGTGGTTTATGACGGATAAGTTCAGAAGAGATGAACAGATAGAAAAAATGACTTTCTATTTTGATGGGAACGGCAGAAAAACGAAACAGGAGATCTATCCTTCGGAATTAGGGGCACAACGTCTGGGGGTATCCAGGACTGTTTTTTTCTATAACAATGTTGGGACTAAAATTAAAATGATCCGGTACTATACGCCAGAAATATTGATTCAAAAAGGTTATTTTCAGGGCGTGACGTACTTTGACAAAAATGAGAGCGTTGTCAAAGAGGAGATCTATAATGATAAAAATAAGCTCATCCATTTGATTCGATGAGTCAGAAAATCTAACCAATCTTTGGCATTAACGTCCACTTAATGTGCCAGTGCTTATCTTCCGGCGCCTTATCGAGGCAAACAATCCCTCCATTTTGAAATTTAAACACGCTCTGATCTGTTTTACCGATGATAAGCCAGGAGGTCAATTTCTCCAAAAAAGGTAAATGGCTCACGATCATATCATTCACAGATGGATTCAATGATTTGCCAAAATCAGCGACATCATCCAACGGATTAAGCCCCAAAGAAGCCTCAATACCCGCTTCGGGTTTCAACACCTGCTCAAATATTTCAGCAGTCTGTCGAGCCCGCTTCTTGCCGCTGTGTTGAATCTTGTTAACTCTTACATGATAGCCTTTGGCGACACTGGCAATTCTTTCAGTATCCGTTTGACCCTCTTCTGAAATCCCCTTAGCGGGGTCCATCTCTCTGGGCAGTGCTAGTGCGTGTTGTACAAGAAAAATTGACATTTTCATCCCATCTATTAATTGACAACATTTTGCGGGTTTCCCTGGATATAGGATTCCACATTCGAAATTGCGGTTTTCAGCAGTCTGGATCGTGATGCGTGAGTTGCCCATGCAAAATGAGGTGTAATAAAACAATTTTTAGCCTTTAAAAGTGGGCAATTCGGATCTGCCGGCTCAGTTATTAAAACATCAAGTCCGGCACCGGAAATTTGATCGTTGTTTAATGCGTCTGTCAGGTCCTGTTCAACAACCAGTTTCCCACGGGCGATGTTGATCAGAAAGGCGTTGTTCTTCATTTGCCTCAATCTGTCTGCGTTGATTAATCCTTCTGTTGCCTTGGTCAGAGGGCAATGCAGGGAAATGATATCGCTTTTTTCAAAAAGGGTGTCCAGCTCACAAAAATCAATGCCTTCTGGTGCAGGTTGAGGAGTGGTCCGTGTACTGACCATCACTTTCATGCCAAAGGCCGTAGCGATGGTTGCCACATTTTTTCCAATTCCGCCAAATCCGATGATGCCAATGGTCTTTCCATCTAATTCGATGAGGGGGTAATCCCAGTAGCAGAAATCCTGAGATTCGGCCCATCTGTTCTGGATGACGGTCTGACTGTGGTGTCCGATTCGGTGTGTCAGTTCAAGAATCAGAGCGAATACCATTTGTGCCGCAGAACGGCCGGTATAGTTCCGGACATTGCTGACGACAATCCCTTTTTCTTTTGCAAGGGCCGTATCTACCACATTATGTCCCGTTGCTAAAACACCGATGTATTTCAGATTGGGCAGGTTTGACAGCGTCTGCCTATCGATAGTGGTTTTATTGGTGAGGACGATTTCCGCATCCGCTATTCTTTCAACGATCTGGGCAGGGTCGGTACGGTCATGGATGGAGCAGTCTCCCAGCTTTTTGATGCCATCCCAGCTCAAATCCCCGGGATTAAGTGCATATCCATCCAAGATAACAATTTTCATGATTCGTTTTTTTCACTCCCTTCATCAAATACCATTGTCATGCCGTTCAGGTTGATTAGATCTCCAGACTCCAGAATCTTTGTTGTCACAACCTGATTATTGACTATTAACTTCGTTTCTCCAACAAGTTGGTATTGGTCCTTTTTTTCGTCGTAGATAATGGTCGCATGCTGGTTTTCAATTTCAGGAATTCCAGCGATGGTCATGTCGGATTCGGGCGCACTGCCAATGATTGTCTGCTCGTTGTCCAGGGTCAGTATCTTGGTTGACGGGCTTCCAGCCCCCGAATTTATCACTTCAACAGTCGGTTGAGCATGCTGTTTTTCAAACTTAAGTTTTGATATCAGCCAGAGCAACAGACAGGCGATGATAAAAGCCAAAAAAACGAACATATTGATTGATTTGGAGGGGGTTCCAAAGACCGAACTCGCAAAATAGACACGGGATGCCGTCCGCTGTTTTTTATTATTTGTGTATTTAATCCTGACAAACTTCTTTTCAGCGGGATCCATAGTTGCACGATAACTGATCACATACTCCTTGAGAATCTGATCCATAATTTTCAGATAGATCTGCCGCAGCTCTTTTTGATTGTGGGCGTTAAATGTTACTCCACCAGATTGCTGGGCGATCTTGATCAGGTTTCGGTCTTTTTTTTCGCCTTTGGGTCCAAAATTGATGACATACAGGGAAATCCCCTCTCGCTGAAGCTCCTCAAGGGGTTTCTGGAAAGGAACGTTTTTTTGACCGAACTGTGGATTAATCAGTTTCCTATGCCGATATCCGGGGTTATTGACACCGTCAGAGAGAATAATGATCGCTTTTCTACCTTTGAGCTTCTGAAATTCATCTACTGCTAAGGTCAATCCACCGTATATTTCAGTGTAGATGGCGTCACTGGTTGGGCGCTCTATTTTTTCCAGAAACGCTTCCACATGCGCTGTACCTTCAATCGGCTCAGACAGCAGGCGGTAAAAGGTATTGTAAACTGCCAGCCCCACCTTATCATTTGGATTTGTGATGCTTTTTAGAAAAGCGCTCATCGCTCTTTTAGCATGAGTGATTCGTCTTAAACTGACATTAGCGGTTTTTTTCCCTTCCATTGTCCAGTACATACTTTCGGAGTTGTCGACCAGCAATAAAAAGTTAACGCCTGTTTCATAGTTGGATCCTACCTGAAACTGTGTTACCCCTTCGCTTTTTATGTAATTCTTTCCATTTGCTGATTCCATGACCTGAAAGTTGTCTCTATCCAAGTTTTCGATTGCATCGCCGCGATTGTCAATCACACTCAGGTATAGTTTGACTTCCTGGTTTAGTAGAAGGTTTGCGGAGTCGATTTGAGAAATGCGAACCGAGTCTGCGACGACGTAGGGTGTTATGATAAAGGTGAACAGCACCCATACGGTTATCCTTTTTAAAAACATCTACGCCTCCTTAGTTGTAAAAAAATAGAAATTTTGCAGCACCTATCTGAACAACATCCTGGAACTTCAGTTTCTCTTCTGTTACGTTCAGTTCGTTGACCAGTATGCGATTCTCAGTTTGAACGTTCTTGATGACGATCTCCCCTTTGACGGTTTTCAAGACTGCATGAATATCCGCTACGTTTTGGTAGCCAGCAAGATGGATGTCTGCTTTGTCCGAGTTGCCGACGCGAATTGTTTTCTGAACCAGGAGATACTCTTTTCCCTTCAGTTTGCCATTTAAAAGTTTCAACACGCCCTGTGAAAATCGTTTTTCAAAAAGACCATAAAATAGGCCAATCAGAAATCCGAGGATCAGAAGTCCGACGAGACGTGTGTATGTGAAGGCAGGGTATAAGATACGGAGGTATTCAATCACACATCCGCCCAGTATTCCACCAACGATACCGCCAACCAGGCCGACTTTGATCTTCGTCCAGGATCTGGCACGTACACCTTCAACCGTTCCGATAAAGAGTCCCAGAAACCCCCAGCCAATCGTTCTGGATATTGGTATACCATAAGACTGCATCGCCTTGTTGGAATGAAAAAACAGGTCACTGACCAGAAACAGGGCTCCTTGTCCGATCAAAAATCCGACGGCTCCTCCGATGGCGCCGACCAGAATACCCGTGACAATACCCGGCAGAATGCGCGATCGGACAGACAGTGTGATACCTTCTACGCTGCCTAGAAACCCGCCCATGATAGCACCGAAAAATACACCCAGAGTGATCGTGAAGACAAGATACGATGGGAAACCGGATTGCAGAGCGAGAATGAATTCAGCAGCTGGCCAGGCGGCAAGTCCCGCGAGAAGCCCGATAATTCCAAAGACAAGTTTCCTCATTAGGGTTGACATATTAGCTCCTGCTTATTTTATTGAAATAATCACCGATTGATCCAAAGAATTGACGCTCAGATCGGCATAGGTTTTTTCACCGGACTTAACCGTCAGTTTCTTGGTTGAGGATGTGGCATTGAAAACCAGGCGTCTGTTTCTTGCTGTTAAAAAGTACTCTCCAGGCGCAAGCCTCAATTTTTGATAGGATTTTGCCAGGGACGGCAATTGTTTATATTGAGCGGTCTTTCCACCTGAAATATAGGCGGTACTGCTGTTAACTTGTATTTCAAGATCCACAGGATCAGATTTCAAAAAAAGTTCGCCTGGGAGTGGTGTCAGGTTGATATTGAGTTTCAAAATGCTCTGTTCCGGCTGAATCGTGACATTGCTGAATGATGTATAATATCCTTTATGCTTGAATCTGAACTGGTAACGGTTTCCAGACTTGAATTGTTTGAGTTGATCTCTGTTTTGGATATATGCCTGCCAGTTGATCCAGGAGTTGTTTCTATAAATGGCAATGGCCTCATTTTGTTGTGGCAATGCGCGACCTGTCTTGCTATCGGTGATTTTATAGATCAATTTCACCGGCAATTGTGGCGGGGTGTCGATTGTAAAAGCAATTTGGCGCGCATCTCTCGTGTCATGCTGCTGTTTCTGAAAAGAGCGTGGCGCGAGATAGAAATTCTGCCGATACTGAAGATTTTCAACATAGAATAAGGCTAGATAACTGCCTGCTTTCAAGTAAACCTTATCTGACATCAACCTTCCATAAAACTCACTTTTTCCTTTGTTGTCCTGCTTAAATTTAAATACGATCTCGTTTTGTTGTTTTAGCTTGCCCCTGTTCTCTGAAAAGAGAATAGGTTTGAGGAAAAGATCATGCAGCTCTTTACGGCTTTTCCTGATTTTAATATTAATCTGCAGGGCTCCATAGTCGTCTGAGAACAGATATTCGTAGTGATACCCTTGTTGCCATGCCCAAAAGGCGGTTCCGCCGGCGAAAGCTGAAATCAGAACAATCGTAATCGCAATACCGAATAAGCGTCCCGGGATACTCAGCTTTGGCAATTTTGAAGGTGCTGCTTCCAGCTCGTCCTTACCTTCCAGGTAGCGTTTTATTGCCGCGTTGATATCTTCCTGGATCGGGAATTTTTTCAGCGTTTTGGTGAGCTTTGCGGGTATCAGTCCCAAGTCTTGAAAGCGCTTGTTGACCTTATGATGCATGGCTTTTCTGATCACTTTCTGGATCTGCGGACTTATTTTCGGGTTGATTTTTCTAGGTAAAGTGTATTTTCCTTTTTCGATAGAGGCGATGATTTCTGGTGTAAAGCCCCCTTGAAAGGGCTTTTTGCCCACCACCATTTCATAGAACATGACACCCATTGAGTATATGTCTGTTCTTTTATCCCTATTTTTGGCGTTGGCAATCTGTTCGGGTGCCAGGTACGACGGTGTACCGATCGTCATCCCGACCTTGGTCAACCCCTCTTCACTGTTATTGTCAAGAGAAGTAGAGACCCCGAAATCAACCAGCTTTACCACACCCTCTTTAGAGATCAGTATATTTGCCGGCTTGATATCCCTGTGAATAACCATCTGATCATGAGCATACTTCAGGGCGCTGCATATTTCCGTAAAAATCAAGATGGCAGCTTGATTCGAAAAATATCGCTTTTTCTGAATCAGATTTTCCAGAGTTATGCCGTCAACAAATTCCATGACGATGAAATATGAGTCTCCCTCCTTAAAGTGATCATACACCTGGACGATATGCTCATTTCGAAAATCCATCATGATCTTTGCTTCCCGCCGGAAACGCTCTATAAAGTCCTGACTGCTGGCTGTCGTCAGTTTTTTAATGATCACAATCCGGTTTAAAGTCGGATGTTCGGCTTTGAAGACAGCTCCCATGCCTCCTTCCCCAATCTGCGACAGGATTTTGTATTTGCCTATTTTAGAGGGTTGTTTAGACATTGCGATCAGCGAGTATCGTTTTTATTGATGAGTTCACACTGGAAAAAACGAGAAACGATTCAACGGTGGAATCCGTTTCCCGTCTCGGCTCATTCAGGTTTTTGTCTGGTGTGTCCCGGAATTGTTGAAGTTGCCGTTGTGTGTTGAAAAAGTGGCGACTATTCACTATCGACTGGGACCAACGCCTTATTAATATCGACAAACTCGCTAGTCATGATCACGGTCACTTCTGATATCTTCTCTTCCTGCTCTTCTGCTTCCAGGTCATCTTTGCAGACAGCAATCTTAAAAATGGACGATGTGCTTTTGACCGGTCCGGTCTCAAATTCTATGGGGGCATTGATGTTGATGTCTGCTGCCAGCTTCGAGTTTTCTTTGATCAAAGAGTCAGGGACATTCTTTCTAATTCCGATACTGTTGTACCCAGCTTTGCGAAACCCTTCTATTAAAGGGCCAATCAGGATCAAGGATCCGGAGTAGGTCAAGACGACTGCGCCTTTTTCATCATCTGCACCTAGCATCTCCACCTCGATCATTTCACTTTCAACAATTTGGTTCTCAAATATTTTTTTCTTCTCAACCCAGCCTTGAGCGATTTTTTCGAATGATTCTTCAGTGTCAGGCAGGCCGGCAGATTGTGTAATAGCTTTGATATGAACCCGAATTTCTGGTGGTAATTGATCTAATATTTCACCCATTTTTCCTCCGAGTGTTGATTATTGAAGAGCACCCGACCACAAGCACCATCGTGCCCGTTCAATCAATTGAATAAAAGCGAATAAAAGTTTTTCATGTCATTATGGTGATAATTTTTTTAGAGACTAAAAACTTAACAGAAACAACATATTAAAACAATGGAAAATTTTTCAAAAGCCATTTGAACCCTGATCATTGAAGAAGATCGGCTCTGACAAGGCGCTTCCTTTTTCCGACGGATTGCATGATTGCAAAAATAGCCATATTGTATTGTGTAACGTTTTCGTTTGCCTATCGGGAAATGAGTCTATAGAACCATCCCTCGTCGAATCTCTGAAGTAACGAATCAACAACTAAATACTGGATGGATTGTTATGTGTATGGAAGACGGTTTTAAAAGAATGCCCAACCGATTTGATGGTAACTGTTTTGGGTGCAGCACGAATAATAGTGTTGGTCTGCAGATGAAATTCTGGTGGAATGAGCGTCTTGTACGGTCGAAGTTGGTGGTTCCAGATCATTTGTGTGGTTGGAATAAGCTCATTCATGGCGGGGTGGCCTCAACTATTTTGGATGAAGTGATGAGCTGGGCGACTATTTATTCGAGAAAACAGATGGTCATGACAAAAACCATGACTATCGATTTTATCAAACCCATTCAGATCGGAGATGAAATAACGGCAGAAGGCCAGGTTAAAGAAGTAACCAGCAAACACGAAGTCATCGCCGAGGGATTTATCTTTAATCGGGAAAAAGAGTTATGTGCCAGATCGACGGGACATTTCGTTACCTTTTCCCAAAAGGTTGGGAAACGTCTTGGTATTATTGCCCATGATACACCAGATCCCTTCAAGCCGATTTCAAATTCGTCCGCAGAGGGCAACTAATAAAAAGGAGCATCAATAATGTGTATGACATTCAAAGGAGCTTTGACTCTGATTATATTGTTGGCAGGTAGCCCGTATTTATTCGCTCAGAATGAAATTAAAAGTGTTACCAGCATTTCATTCGGCAGCTACCAGGAATCGCATGGTACGGATCAGGTTAACGGGACTATGCTCTCAATTGGTCACAAACGTTTCTTTACAAAACAGTGGGCCTATTTTGCAAAGCTAGGCAACGGAAGTGCGTCCGGTGAGTACGCCAGTGCAGGCGGAACTGCCGTGGTACTCAATTCCAGCAGGACATCTCTGAGTGGCGGTTTGCTGTGGCACTACATAGTCGATGCCAAACCAAAATTGATTCCCTATGTTGGCGCGGGGATCTCAATTCAAAGTTATACATATGATTTTGACCATCCAGCTAGCGAAATAGGCAAGACATCGGGGACAGGTTATGGGCCAATCATGATGGCGGGTGCCAGAATCAAAGTGACCCGGAATTTCACTATTATTCCCGGTTATCAATATGAGCAGGTCATTATCAAATCAGAAAGCAGTAAGCAGCAGGCTCTGACATCGTCCGGTTTCCTGTTGGCACTGGTCTTGGGTTTTTGAGCTGGTTTATTTTAGTGGTCAGCTTTGAGGGGGCTTTCGCTATGAGCCAGGCATCGACAGGATCGGGATTTGTATCTGTGAACATGCGATGGGATTGTTTTGATTCACTGTCTCAAAACAATTTGAGGCTTTGCCGGCATTTGCATCTCATAAATCTGCTGACTGCCGGCGTTGCCTGCTGTGACTTGAAGTTTTTGATTGGTTCAGACCGTTATAGCGCAACGCTGTTTGTCTCATGTGTCTCTTTTCCATCAAGATCGACATCACTCTGAAAGACTGCCCCTTCAAAATGGGAAAAAGTTTAAGAATCTCTATCCGTGATTCCTATGACGATCTCATAACGCTAAACCAATCTCACCACTTGTCATCATCAACAGCACTCGATACAAACTGCCTCATTTAATCCGGATACTGTTGATTGGATGACAAAAAAGTGCCAATCGATCTTACTTAGTTGACGGCGTCTTTCAGGTTTTTTCCTGGCTTGAATTTGACAACTTTTTTTGCAGGAATTTTTATCGTTTTTCCAGTTTGGGGGTTTCTTCCTTTCCTAGCAGCTCTCTTCACAACTGAAAATGTGCCGAAACCAACGAGTGTCAGATTCCCATCACCTGTCAGTCCTTCACGGATTCCTGCCAAAGTGGCGTTTAAAAGTTTTTCTGCCATTGCTTTACTAACTTCTGCTTCACCAGCGATTTTTGTGATCAATTCGGCCTTATTCATATAAACTCCTCTTTATCGATTCCTGTTAATGAATTCCTAGTTTCAAAAAAATTCTGAACATGTTTCCAAACAACGTAATCATCAGTAAGTCACAAAATCACATAATGTCAAGACTTTCCTTGGATTTTTCTGTTATTTTTTCCTTTATGAGCAATTTTTCCAATCTCTCTCAAAAGTAATCTGGACGCTGCATTGCTGGGAATCCAGAAATAAATGCAACAATAACAATTAGATAACATGGGTAGATGTTACTGAACGCACTAACTACGGTGCTTATAGAGGGACATTGTAAAAAAAATGGTTGGGTTCTGTAGAAAGCTGTTCTATATTGGCTGAAACCGTTGATTTCCGGTTATTTCGAAAAATATTCTGTGAAATTAGTCAAACATGAATTATTTCGGTTTTTGCGTTTATATCTGACCATTCATCTTCATAATCCTGGAAGCTGTCGCTATGGAATCTCAAGCATCAGTGTTGTTCACGTAGAATCGGTTTCCAAAGGAAAAGATTTTTGGCAGGCATGATCTACTTTAATACCTGAATCAAGGTTGACCTTAACGGCTTTGATAGCTTTTTATTTCTCCTCTTCAGGTCGTTTTGCCATGATTGAAAAAGGTCTAAATGGGGAACAGCAAACATTTTATTAACTCGAAAAAAACTACTGTCCCTATATTGGTGAGCGTACTGATTGTCCTGTTGAGCGCTTTTTGGTACGGGGGACGCAAAAAATGGGAACTGGCGGGGCCGGAAATGGCAACTAGTTCTTCACTGTCGGCTGCGTATGAGGAGAAACTCAAACAAAATCCAGATGACCCGGTTTTAAAATATAACCTCGCCTATTTTTACTACAGGCAAAGCCGCTTTGATGAAGCAGAAAAATTACTTTTGGAAATCCTGGGCTCATCCCGCTCAGATGCAGAGCTGATTCGAAAAGTGTCCTATAACCTGGGCAACTCATTGTTCCGATTAAGCGAAAAGACTGATGACAGTCGGCAGGCTATCGAGCTGATGCAAAGGAGTCTGGATCAATACCGTGCTGTCATTGAATATGATAAAGAAAGGCAACGATATGTCAGCCTTGATATTGAAACAGATCAGGATGCCAAATACAACTATGTCGTCGCTAAAAACAGGATTAAGATATTGGCGGATCAACTGGAGCAGAAAAGGGAAGCTCAGCAGAGAGAAAAAGAGCTATTTGTGCTCTTGAAAGAGCTTTTAACAGAGGAAAAACAGATCCAAACTCAGCTTCAATTGCTTCAGTCAGCTAAATCATCCCAACAGGGCCGTGACCAACGCAACTCTTTGTTGAAAAAGCGTGTTCAAAATCTTGAGCTGCTGAAGGTGGTCAAAGAGAGGATCAAGCAGATGTTTCAATCCCAAAAATCACCCTCGCCTACTTCACCGGTTATCTGAACGGACCAGGATCAATCCCAACAGAAATTACTTCTTCGCTTATTGTCTGACAAACACAAAGCGATTACCAGAAATCTCCTTTGAACTCAGCCTAATTTTGTGAGCTTTGACTGCCCGACGGATTTTTCGCCGGAGACGACTTTTGGTCATGGTTGAAAAGTACTCGATTTTTGTGAGATTGGGTGTCGTTTGCAGTTCGGAAAGGGATTGGTATCCTTCCAGGTTTTCCAGTGTATCCAGGATGATATCCGTTTCGTCCTCTGTAAAATCTTTAAAAACAATGAGATAACTATTTCCGATATCACCAACAGACTTGTAAAACTCGACGATGTGGTTGATAGCGTCGATGGCGGCGGATTCGCCCGATTTCTGGCTTGCTTTGGCTAGTGCATTGTCCCAGTCAAAGCTTCCGGCCTTTGCATTGGTCATCTGTTTCTGGTCAGTCTGGACATTAGATATCAACCGGCCTGTTGATACGTCATAGATCTTCATCCGCAGGGTGACTTTTGCAGCGGTGAAGGTGGCGTTCGAAAATGGGCTCTTTTTACTGGAGAGCAGTTCAAATTCAGCCAACATATCAACCTGATGTTCATCTGCAATTTTCATCCAGGCTGCCTTGACCCCTCCTGTTTGACTGACTTTGCTGGATATATACCCGAGAGAACGTTGATCGAAGATGCGAAATCCGGATTTATTGAATTCAGAAGGGATTGATGTCAGGGCAGATTTCACGGCACTATGGTCTGATGGTAGTGCGTCAGGATGCTCCGGGTGATATATGATCATGAGGCGTTTATTCCCCATTTTTTTGTGTAAAATCCGCAATTCACTCAGTTTATCCTTAATCTGACTTGTCGCAACCTCAGCATTTATTTCAATATACCAGGTATCGCCGACTTTATTGTCTTTCATCACGGTATACTGTTTTACGAAGCCACGGGCACTTGAATATACTTCGTCCTGGATGACTGTCCAGTTTTTGACGATGGTATTGGAGTCGAGTATAACGCCGACTCCCTGTTTGACAGCATCTCGTAGTGCGTTCCTTAATGCTTGATTTCTGGCGGAACCCTCGTTGTTATTGAAAATTTTTGCCTGACCCTTTCCGATAACAGCAGCTTGAATCCCGGCAGGCAGGATGAAAAACGCTGTCAACAGGATGATAACTGGTAGAATTCTCCTTTTTATTTTCACCGTCTTCTCCGCTTGTTTGTCAGTCATTTTCAGTTTTTTGTCAGCTTGCAACTGTTCGGACTGATGATTTTCATGAAGTTTGCTTAAAGAAATTAGCCTTGCGACTACTGATCCGCTTTCTCACTCTTTTTTAACTGTTCATGTTTTTTTAAATGGGGATCGAGAGGCCACAAAATTCTGGGTTTAAGTAACATCTGGCCATTTTTCTCAATACTTATGGCTGACAATGGTTCTGTTTTCTCAGCTAATTCTACCTTTTTTATATCTGTTTTCACAACAGGTGTTGCTTTCTCTTTTAGTGGTGGATTTCGTTGTTCTTCCAGCCAGAGTTGAATGTTATTGCCCCAGGCTTGTGCATATTTTAGTTTCTGTTGAATTCGATTGGCATGGGAAAACATTTCTGCCGCGTTCCACCAGTCCTTTTTCATTTGATAAGCGACGCCCAAGTTGTAGTAGGTGGCAGCCCGGTTGTGAAGATAGTTTTCATCGGGTTCATCTTCTTGATGTGAGAAGAGGATGATTCTCCAAACCCAGATAGCTTCATCCAGGTTATCTGCCATGGCGAGTCGAATGCCTTTTCGAATCCGTCTATTTCCGAAATTATGGACTTTCTCTGCGAACCAATCATGGGCAAGGCCTTTTTCATACTCTATGACTTCTGCCTTTTCTTCCAGGGCAAGGAATGAATTCAGCATGCTGAATATCAGTAATTTTGTCAGCCTGTTGAGTTCAATGCGATTATCAGGTCGGTTTTCGATTGTCTCTTTCCCCACATATATCTGCTGAAATGGTTGTGAAAAACGACGGTTTATCAGTAACCTTCCGGTTTCTCCCTCGTAAAGACTGACCTTGAGGCTGACAATGGCGTTGATCCGCTTGAAGGATTCTTTCGGATTGATCGCTCCTGATAGGGAGCCGTTCAATTCGGTCGCTTTCTCGTCAATTTCCCAAATATTATAATCAGTGACATCTATCCGTAGCACTCCCAGTTGCTCTAGTTTGTCGGGAAGCAATTCCATAAAAGTAAAATGGGATTGCTCCTTTGCAGCTTCAAAAAAAATCTCCTGTACCTCTTTGACCTTCTGACCGCTGAAATTTTGGATATAGATCTCTCTGATCTTACTCCTCTTTTCTGCATCAATTGCTTGGGATTCTTCTGCGCTGGGCTCTTTGTTAAAAAGGGAGGAGATATTGAAAGGGATGTACTGACAGCTGGAAGTCCCTGAAAATAGCATTGCCAGAAGGACAAAAAGCCGAACCTGTCTAAAAAACAGAGGATGAAAAGATTGCATGGCTTTGGTATATCGGATATCAAAGATGGTGCACGGAGCAAAACGCCAGATGCATCAGTAAAACACATCGGTTTTAAACTAATTATATATGGTCTATACAAGTATATTCTGAATTAAAGCAAAGTTGATACCATTAATCAGTTTTCTGAATTGCTGAAGCCAGGGGGTATAGGCAGAGTTATATAGGTCATCCAGGTAAGACGGAATGTATCCTTCCACAACGAAATAGATGGCGAGACAGATGAGGACGCCTTTGAATAATCCCAAAAAACTGGCAAGGATGCGACTGGGAATATTTGGGCGCTGACTAGCGGTTATCATGCGAACAAGGGTGGAAAGAATAAAACCGATGATTAGACCGATAGCGAAAATTGCAAGATAGGTAATCACTTTCGCCTGTGAATAATCTTGGATATATTGAAGGGTGATTCCCATATATCGTTCGTGAAATCGCTCGGCACCAAAATAACCAATGATAATCCCGAATGTGGAGAGTAACTCCTTGAGAGATCCTCTTGAAAAACCGAGGAAAAAAAAGAAGAGGATAAAAATTGAAAAAACAAGATCGAAAAAATTCATTGGCTTTTCGGGGTAGGGTATGATTATTAAAATTGACTTAGTGTCTGTTTTTTCTGTATTTCAACACTGTCAAAAATGCAACTCATTTTTTTGCACTTTTTAAAAAAAATGGTAGGTTAAATCCTAAGTTCTGTGATTGTCATTATTCCGAAAAACCGGGAAAAGACCGGTTCAAATGCAGCGCCATCTTAATAACGCAATGGATTTTCGACAATGAAAACAAATAAAAAGAAACAATGGCGACTTTTATCTGAGCATTTTCTGCAGTTGAAAAATATACATCTTCGTAAGCTGTTTTTGGAGAATCCCGGCAGGGCTGAACAAATGACCTTGCATGGTGCGGGGCTATTTTTGGACTACTCTAAAAATCGGATTGTAGACAAAACTGTGTCGCTTTTACTGGATTTGGCACGTGAAGCTGATCTGGAGGCAGAAATCGAGCACATGTTTTCGGGAAAACGGATTAATCAGACAGAAGATAGATCCGTTTTACACGTTGTTTTAAGAAATCCGACCGGAACATCTCATTTTGTTGATGGAGTTGACTTGATGTTGGAAGTTAACGCAGTGCTGCATAAAATGGAGCACATGGCCCGCAAGATATCATCCGGTCAATGGTTAGGGTATACAGGTAAACCCATTAAAAACATAGTCAATATCGGCATCGGTGGTTCTGATTTAGGACCGGCGATGGTTTATGAGGCGCTGAAGGCTTACTCCAATCGAGGGCTCAATTTTCGTTTTATCTCTAATATCGATGCGACCCATTTGACTGAGCAACTCATGAATCTGGAGGCGGATGAAACCCTGTTTTTAATAGCGTCTAAAACGTTCACAACCCAGGAAACCATGACCAATGCTGCTAGTGCAAGGGAATGGCTTCTGAAACGGTTGAAAAATGAGTCAGCGATCGAACATCATTTTATTGCTATTTCGACGAATGAAGAAAAAGTCACGGAATTTGGTATTGCTCCTGAAAACAGGCTTACTCTCTGGGATTGGGTAGGTGGCCGATACTCATTGACTTCTGCTATTGGGTTTTCATTGATGATCGCATTGGGAGTTGAAAACTTTCATCTTCTACGGAAGGGATTTCATTCCATGGATCAACATTTCCAGAAGGTTCCTTTAAGTGAAAATATGCCTGTTATTCTCGGATTGCTGGGTGTGTGGTACAATAACTTTTTTAATGCTCAAACCTATGCTGTCTTACCATATGATCAGTATCTAAGCCGATTTCCTGCATATCTGCAACAAAGTGATATGGAGAGTAACGGCAAGTGTATTGATCGTGATGGGTATCCAGTGGCCTATCAGACTGGACCGATCGTCTGGGGCGAACCCGGCACCAACGGACAGCACGCATTCTATCAGTTAATTCATCAGGGAACAAAACTGGTGCCGTGTGATTTTATCGGTTTTGCTAAATCGATAAATCCCACTGGGGATCACCATGACATCCTCATGGCAAATTTTGTGGCTCAACAGGAAGCGTTGGCTTTTGGCAAGGAACCGCAAGATCTGAAAACTGAAAATATTCCCGCAGGCCTGATCCCCTTCCGAACCTTTGAAGGCAATTGTCCTTCGAACTGCATCATGGCTGAAAAACTGACTCCGGAGTCACTGGGGAGTTTGATTTCACTCTATGAACACAAGATATTCGTACAGGGAATTATCTGGAATATCTTCTCTTTTGATCAGTGGGGAGTCGAGCTTGGGAAACAGCTGGTAAAAAGGATTCTGCCCGAATTGAAAGGGACACTGCCCATCTCGGCTACCCATGATGCATCGACACGTAACCTGCTAAATTATCTATTGAAGCACCGATAGACGTTGTGCTTTCTCTAGCAGACGGGTTATTCTGAGCTATACTGGCGCCGATGCTGTTCGGCCCGATGCGGGCGAATCTGTTTTTCTGCCAATGCACTGAAATCAAAATCTCCTCAGGACAATCAAGACATCACATGAGGTTTCATGCGGTTGGGCTTGAGGAATATCATACCGTAATCGGAATAATTGGTCCTCTCATATTAAATAACGTGTCGTTGAAATTAACTGTCAAGGGATAATTATGGAAATAGATCAGAAATTACTGGAGATACTGGCCTGCCCAAAATGCAAAGGAGATCTTGATTTAAATCAGGAAAAGGTGGGTTTGTCTTGTGCTGCATGCCAACTGCTTTATCCTGTCCGGGATGGCATTCCGGTGATGCTGATTGAAGAGGCAGAGTCAATTGCAGACTAAAAGTTCTGGGTTAATTTTTGAATGACCTGGTCTCCCAGGTTTTCCAGCGCGCTAACTCGTCCGTCCGCTATTTCGGTCTGAGACAAGTCCGTTGATTCGGTTTTTATTGAGTAGATACCACTTAAAGGCTGGTTTTTGATCAAGTCGGTATTTTTGTCATTATGTGTAACTGTGAGTTTTGCCGCTATGGTGAACAAAAATTCATAGGAAATGGTCGTATTGTCCAACGCATAATCCTGTCTCACATAGTTTGCTGAATCAATTTGAATAGTTAAAGAGAGATCGGCTAGTTGGGCAGGCTGAATCTTGACCGCATTTCTGGAAAAACGATTGATGAGAAAGTCTTTCAGCAGAATATCAAGTCTTGGTGTAAAACTTCTATTCTCAATATTTTGCAGCGAAATGGATTGGGCATTTTCAGGGAGCGTGATCTGATTCCGGTTCAGTCTGAAGCCGCAGTTTGGCAGCAAAAGTACCGATACCATTAACAGAATCAGGATGGGATTGACAGGTCTAAATTTACGGGATATTATTAGCAATTGTGCTTTTAAAGATAACGAATTTCTCCAGTTCCGGCATCAATGTTTGAAAATCTTACCGAAAAGTTAAATCAGACATTTAGGAAGCTCACCAACAAAGGTGTACTCTCTGAAAGCAATATTGCAGCATCTCTGAAGGAAGTCAAACTGGCGCTACTGGAGGCGGATGTCAATTATCGGGTGGTCAACGCCTTTTTGAAATCTGTGAAAACGCGTGCTCTAGGAGCGGAAGTAATGAAGTCCCTGAGTCCGGGGCAACAGTTCATCAAAATTGTCAACGACGAACTGATCCAGATGATGGGATCTGAAAATCACGGGTTGAACCAGGTGAACAACCAGGTAACCGTGGTCTTGATGGTGGGTCTTCAGGGAAGTGGAAAGACGACTACGGCTGCGAAGCTGGCCAACAAACTCAAGAAAGAGGGCAAAAAGGTTTACCTCGCATCGGCTGATGTATACCGGCCGGCGGCGATCGAGCAGTTACGGGTTTTGGCCGCAGAGCTGAATGTGGATTGCTTTGATAGTCAAGTAGATATGAAACCGGCTGATATTGCCCTGATGGCTCAAAAAGAGGCGGAAACAAAGCTGGCTAACTATCTGATCCTGGATACGGCGGGTCGACTTCAGATTGATGATGTCTTGATGGCAGAACTGGAAGAGATCAAAACGAAAATTTCCATTCACGAGATCCTCTTTGTAGCAGATGCGATGACAGGTCAGGATGCCGTCAATGTGGCCAAGACGTTTCATGACAAACTGGACATCACCGGCTTCATCCTGACGAAAATGGATGGTGATGCAAGAGGTGGCGCAGCGTTGTCTATTAGGGCAATCACCGGTCAGCCAGTGAAATTTGTCGGTATTGGAGAAAAAATCAAAGATCTGGAGCCTTTCTATCCAGACCGTATCGCTTCCAGAATTCTGGGGATGGGCGACATGGTTGGCCTTATAGAAAAGGCACAGGAGCATTTTGATGAGGCGAAGGCGGAGAAGCTTGAGGAAAGGATCAGGAAAAACACCTTTACGCTTTCTGATTTTCAAGACCAGCTTAAGCAGATTCGAAAAATGGGATCTCTATCAGATATTCTCGGTATGATTCCGGGGATGGGAAACAAAATTCCCTCAGGAGCGAATATTGACGAGGGTGCACTGGTAAAAATCGATGCGATCATCTCCTCCATGACGCAGAAGGAACGGGATAAACCCAGTATAATTAACGGTTCGAGAAAGCAGCGCATTTCCAAAGGCAGCGGGTCAAGGGTCAGTGATATTAACCGCTTGCTGAAGCAATTTGTACAGATGAACAAGATGATGAAGAAATTCTCGACCATGGGCAGTGATAAAAAGTCAATGCGTGCATTACAGAATATGATGGGACAGGGAGGTGGTCAGGGCATGTTTTAAATGTCGACTGCCCGTTTCTCAAAATCAAGCGGATGCATGTTAATGCTGCTTAGCAAGTATGACGAGTCATGAATGAATTTTTGAAGATGTCTTCTACATCTAAATGAATCATCTTTTTTTGATTTTATTTGAAAACTAATATTTAGTCTGGAGAGCGAAGTGGTAAGGATTCGACTGGCAAGAGCTGGGGCAAAAAAGAGCCCGTTTTACAGAATTGTGGCTGCTGATAAGAGAATGAAAAGAGACGGACGGTTTCTGGAAAAACTGGGAACTTACAATCCGCTAACCAAAGAATTGATTATTAAACGGGAAAATATTGAAAAATGGCTTTCTGTTGGGGCTTCAGCGTCTGAAACGGTTGTGAAACTGCTGAACAAGGAAGGATTTAATCTCAAAACGACCTTCACGCCGAAAGAGAAGGTGCCAAAAGAAACGGCTAAGACCGCTTAAATCGCAGGCAGGCATTGTCCGGTGTGCTTTCATCAGCAGAACCTCGCGCCGCCAGTAGCTTCAATCAACTGAGAACTATGGATTCTGTAGACCTTACACAGATTGGCACCATTATCAACAGCCACGGCATTAAGGGGGAGGTGAAGGTCATGCCCATCACCGAAGATGTCGAATTGATTTACAGGCTGGATCAATTGATTATTGATGAAGGGGGGCAACAACAGCTGTTCAACGTTTTGAGAGCTCGGTCCGCAAAAAATTACTGGCTGATCCAATTTGATGAAGTTCGCGATATGGATGCGGCTAAAAAGCTCAAAGGCGCCAGCGTACGCGTTAATGACGGTGAACTGAGACCTTTGGAAAAAGATGAATTCTTTATCCACGATTTAATCTCGGCGAAGGTTTATTCCACTGAAGATGAGTATTTAGGGGTGATAACCGGTTTTTTTGAGGCGGGAAACCAGGGCGTTTGCGAAGTGACTGATGAGAACGGAATGTTTCTATTTCCAGCGAGCCAAGAGGTTCTGAAAGAAATTGTTCCAGGAGAGAAGGTCATTATCAACCTTCTGCCCGGACTGCGGGATTTAAATCGCTAGCATCTTCTGCGATTCTTCTCAACCAGTCGGAGACAGTCATGCACTTTATTGTTTTAACCCTGTATCCGGAAATGTTTTCCTCTTTTCTATCCAGTGGCCTCCTGAATAAGGCCAGGGAAGAAGGAAGAATCGAGATTGAGACGGTCAATTTCAGAAAACACGGTTTTGGCAAGCATCGCAGTGTGGATGCCTCGCCCTATGGAGGCGGAGCAGGGATGCTGTTGAGGGTGGAACCCATTATCGAAACACTGAACGACTGTGAGAAGAAATACCCGGGGCAAAAGCTGCAAAAGATTTTGATTTCGCCCCAGGGAGTCCCTTTTCACCAGAAAAAAGCGAGACAGCTTAGCCGGATGAGTAGTCCGGTGGTATTGATATGCGGTCGTTTCGAAGGATTTGACGATCGAATTCGGCATTATGTTGATGAAGAGATCAGCATAGGTGATTTTATATTGATGGGCGGTGAGATCGCGTCTATGGCCATCATAGAATCTGTCAGCCGACTTATACCTGGAGTGGTTGGTAATCAGGAATCGCTCGAACAGGAGTCTTTTAACCGAGACTTGCTGGAGCACGACCAATACACCCGCCCCTTTGAATACGAGGGGCACAAGGTTCCGGACGTTTTGTTATCAGGGAACCATCAGAAAATAAAGGAGTGGTGTCAGACAAATGCCATTCAGAAAACTCGAGGAAAACGACGGGATATTTACCGACGTTATAATCCAGGAGAAGAACAATAGTTAGGTTATATTACAGATTTCATTAGATGTTTTTGTTGAATAAGGTGTGTAGGAGAGCGTAATGAGCAATATTATTGATGCAATAGAAAAGCAACAACTGAGAGAGGTTCCTGATTTTGAGATTGGTTGTACGGTCAGGGTTAATTATAAAATCAGGGAAGGTGAAAAAGAACGGATCCAGCCGTTTGAAGGGATCGTTATCGCTAGACATTTTGGCGAGAAAAACCTCAAATCGACATTCACAGTGAGAAAAGTGACCCAGGGATTTGGCATTGAACGTGTGTTCCCACTTCATTCACCAAGAATTGAGGGAATTAAGGTTCTCAAACGGGGACGGGTCAGAAGGGCAAAATTGTATTATCTCCGCAACCGATTTGGAAAAGCGGCCAGAATCAAAGAAAAACTGTTTACCAAATAAGTGGAAGATGAGCTGGCGTTCTTTCAATTCACGCGAATTGGGAATAACGGGGGAGCAAAAAGCAGCAGAGTATCTGGTGAATAAGGGTTACCGAATTCGGGAGAGAAACTATCGATGTCAATCCGGTGAAATTGATATTGTAGCAGAAGATTCTGAATATATTGTTTTTGTTGAAGTTAAATCGCGGGTAGAAACCAGCGAAAAAATCAATCCGTTGATTTCAGTGACCAAAACAAAACAGTACAGACTTCGGAAGCTAGGGGAAATATTCCTCAATCATCGAAAAATCAAGGGTTATCAGCCTCGATTTGATGTGATCGGAATTACTTTCTCAAACGAAGATCAGTTTGAATTGGAACATATTGAAAATGCGTTTTAGGCAGTCAATCAATTAAAATAGAAGTTACAGGGATTTTTATGGCAAATCATAAATCAGCGGCAAAAAGGGCTAGACAAAATGTGAAGCGAAGAACGAGAAACCGAGCGTTGAAGTCAACGTATCGGACGGAACTAAAAAAGTTCTTCACGTTGATAACGGAGAAAAAAACCGAAGATGCGCAAAAATTGTTGCCGCATATTCACAAGGTTATTGACAAAGCCCACACCAAAGGAGTGGTTCCGAAAAAAGCGGCGTCCCGGAAGAAATCTCAGGTTTCATTGATGTTGAACCAGGTCGCTAGCGAAGCATGATCCATGCGCACTATTCAGGGTGTCGTTTCGGATATTTGAGACTGAATAAATCCTTGCCCCGTCATTTTGGATAGAGCGAGTAAATAGTCCGATGTTTAACTGAATCATTTCAGATCCTGTATTTATTCCGGAGTTTTCCGGATAAAAAGGCGTCGCAAAACCGGAGTGAATGGTTGAGCCTGGATATCCGGGAAAAAAGTACCTCATACTTGGACTGGGTTCTGCTGATATGGAACGGATCGCAGCAGATACTCTGGATTTCGCAGATTGAATTTGATGCTCGAAAAAACAGGCTTTATTTCAAAAGATCAGAAGGAACGAATTCTGAAGGCTGTTGATATCGTGCAACTAATTGGCGGATATGTTCAGCTCAAGCCATCGGGGAAAAAATATCTTGGTCTTTGCCCCTTCCACCAGGAAAAAACTCCTTCCTTTACTGTTTCTCCGACTCACCAAAATTACAAATGCTACGGTTGTGGTGAATTTGGCGATGCCATTCGCTTTATCATGGAAGTCGAGAATTTTCAGTTTAAAGAAGCGTTGCAATTTCTGGCGGATCGAAGTGGTGTCGAAATCAGGATCGTACAAGGCAAAAAAGCCGAGTCGAGTGTTCATTCGGATATTAGCAAATGTCTCCAACTGACTTATGACTATTTCAGGGAAAATCTAACAACGTCTGCAGGAGATTCTTCGATTCGTCAGTATATCAAAAATCGTCAGATTTCAGACCCCTTGATTGATGCTTTTCAACTGGGTTACATAGGACCGGGTTGGACGCAACTGCACACTCTTCTGAATAATCGTCAGATAAGTCCACAGATGCAGGAAAAAGCGGGACTCATCAAAGCAGGTGAAAAGGGTGGATATTATGATCGATTGCGTGACCGACTCATTTTTCCTATTCGGGATTTCCAGGGAAGAGTGCTGGGTTTTGCCGGCAGATCAGTAGGAGATGGCAAACCCAAATATCTGAATCCACCCGAATCGGATCTGTATAAAAAGAGCGCGACCTTGTACGGCGTATATGAAGCTCGCGATGATATTCGGAAAAAACGTCGTGCAATTGTGGTTGAAGGATATTTGGATGCCATTCGGTTACATGAGCAGTCCTGGTCCGAAACCGTTGCGACTTGCGGGACAGCTTTGACAGTGGAACACATTCTCATGTTGAAACGGTTGGGAGCGGAAAATGTGATTCTACTTTTTGACGGTGACGAAGCAGGCATTAAAGCAGCGGAGAAATCCGCAGGACTTTTTTTAGAAAATGATCTTGATAGCAGAGTGATGATTTTGCCGGAGGGTCTGGATCCGGATGACTATTTTAAAAAGTACAGCAACAAGGATTTTAAAATTCTGCTCGATCAGGCGCGGTTCGATTTCGAGTTTATTATTGATCGGACGAAAGAGAGAACTGATGGAACGGGAATTGAATACCAAAAAAAGGCTGTTGAGGGGATACTTCAGATCGCCAATGGAATTCAAACTGAAATTAAAAAAGAGTTGTTCCTGTCTAAAGTAGCGTCCGATTTCAGAATCGAAAGGAGTATTCTTAACCAGAATTCCAAAATCAAGAGTAACAGAGTGGTTATTGATGCGACTGTTCGTAACGCACCGAGTTTTCCGCTCTCATTTGAAAAGGGCGAATCGTCGGAAGTGAAGTTCCTTCAATATCTGATGACCCATCCACAATCAATTACACTAGCCCGAAAACATGTCAGGTCAGGTGATTTGAGTCGCCAGGATCTGTCTCGCCTTTATACACGCTTTCTCGAACTAAGCGACCAGGAATTTGCTTATCTCAAAACACAGGAGTTTCCAGGTTTTTTTGTGGAATTTAATACGCTGATCATGTTTTTGCTTCAGTATAAAACGGAGTATGAAGGACCCACTGTACTGCGAAAAAGGGATTCCGGATCTGAAATAGATCAAGAAATGGTATCGCTGCAGAAGGAATACGAAAATCAAATGAGTATTTTTTCTGAAGAATCCCTGAAAAAATTGATACATCGTCTTAAAAAGAAACGGAAGTATGCAGAAATTAAAAAACTGCAGTATACTAGTGAGGACCAAGCCAGAGCTTCCACAATACAAATTGCTGAAAAACGAAAACGCAATAATCTCTCTGTATAGCTTGTCAGAATAATCCAATCCATCCAATGCGGATAAGCTGAGGAAATTTATGAAAAAACAAGAAGAGAATAAGAAGAATAAAGGAATTAAAAAATCCGCCGGCGAAGCGTCTCAACCGGCCAAATCAAAAGCTTCGAAAAAAGCAGGGAGTTCAGCCCGGAAGAAACAGGCCGCAGCTAGACGCAGCGCTAAGGTGGTACCGGTGAATAAAAAAGAGCAGCCTGTAGGGACGACTAAGCCTCAAAAGCTGACAGCGACAGATATTGAGAAGATTATCAAGGACCTGACAGATAAAGGGAGAAAAAAGGGTTTTGTGACGGATGTGGAAATCAAGAGTATTTTTCCATCCGAACCCTCATCCAAAGCATTGAACGCGCTTTACGATTTTCTGGCAGACAAGAATATCGAAGTGGTTGACACCATAAAAATTGTTGATCCAACCAAAGAGAAAACGAAACTTGCGGACAAAAAGACGACTAAGGCAGTCGAGAAGGATGAGAAGATAAAAAAGGACAAAGACAAGGTTCCACAAGAGAGCAAGAAACCGGCATCGGCCAAAAAGACAGCCCCGAAAAAAGAGATCGTCGAAGAAGATGAGACTGAAGTTATCGAAGCAGGTGTTGGAAAATCGACTGAAGATAAACAGGTGATCAAAGGGGTCGTTTTATCAAAGAAGGGGATTGTTGATGACGATTCGGATAGTGATGATGATTCGGATAGTGATGACGAAGATGATAGCGTCGACGATGATAGTCCGGAAAAAGTGGAACGAACAGTGACCGCAAAAACCACCCCCAGTGAACAGACCTCAGATGATCCTGTTCGCATGTACCTGCGGGAAATGGGCTCAATTAAACTATTAACCCGGGAAGGGGAAGTAGAAATTGCTAAAATGATCGAGAAAGGACAGCATGAGATGCTGGATATTCTTCTACGTTCTGAACTGATTGTTAACTATCTTTTCGATCTGGGCAAAAAACTGAAGAATGGTAAAGCCCGGGCTCGTGATATTGTTTCTGGAATTGACGATGACGATCAGGTAATTGAAGAGGAATCCCAGGCAGAGGACCAAGTGTTGAAAAAGCTGAAAACAGCTCAAAAACACTTTGATGATAGAAACCTGTTCAAAAATAAAATCGCCAGCCAAAAAGAGGGGAAAAAGAAGAAAGAGTTGATCAATGAGTTGGATGAGACCCGGTTTCTTCTATTGCAAACCTTACGCAGTATCAATTTTAATACCAAGCAAATTGATACGATGTTTAATGTGATGCTACATCACAATGATAAAATCGACCTGACCTTTACCCAATTATCCAGATATCAGCGTGATCTTCGGGCACCAGTCTCTCAAATTGCTGAAATTGTTTCACAGTGGTCTGAGGATGATGTGGAAAAGTGTGAAATTATAGAGGGTCAGATAAAAAAAGTAACCAAACACAGTTTTCGTGTTGCGAGACGGATACTGGAAAAAGTCCAGGCTGGAGGACGTCGAATTGACAAAATGATCGCTCAGACAGATGTGAAACTGGATAAGTTCCGTTCCGAGATTAAAAGATTGAAAATGGCTGAGTGGAAAGTGAGTAAAGCCAAGAGCCTTCTGGTGGAAGCGAACCTGAGGCTGGTGATCAGCATTGCTAAAAAGTATACCAACCGCGGGCTGCAGTTTCTGGACCTGATTCAGGAAGGCAACATCGGGTTGATGAAGGCTGTTGATAAATTTGAGTATCGTAGAGGGTACAAGTTTTCAACTTATGCGACATGGTGGATACGGCAGGCGATTACACGGGCCATTGCAGATCAGGCAAGAACGATCAGGATTCCAGTTCACATGATCGAAACAATTAATAAGCTTATTCGTACATCGCGACACCTCGTTCAGGAATATGGAAGGGAACCTTCACCAGAAGAGATCAGTGAAAAAATGGATTTACCGGTTGATAAAGTGCGAAAGGTTCTTAAAATTGCCAAGGAACCAATTTCTCTGGAGACACCGATTGGTGATGAGGATGATTCCCATCTGGGTGATTTTATCCCGGACGTCACAGCCGTTCTGCCAAGCGAATCAGTTGTCAACACCTATCTTACGGATGTGACCCGTAGGGTGCTGGGAACCTTGACGCCACGTGAAGAAAAAGTGCTTAAAATGCGATTTGGCATTGATGAGAAAAAAGACCATACCCTGGAAGAGGTTGGGCAGGATTTTGATGTAACCCGGGAGAGAATTCGTCAAATTGAGGCCAAAGCATTGAGAAAACTGCGCCATCCAACACGAAGTCGCATGTTGAGGAGTTTTTACGAATAATCGCTTTATCGTGTGGTGTTTTCTTTTGAGAATTGCCGGTCCTTTCCTGGTTCCGGCAATTAGCCATCGGCTGGCCATTCAATCATGCGATCCCCTGATATCATCGGTTATTTATCCCGCCTGAGAGACCATTGGACTTGTTACGCATTCCAATCGAATCTGCTGTTTGAGGCTAAGAGAGAAAGGACATATCGATGAGGCACCCGAACCATTCTTAAACAACCTGTATAACTATTGTGCAAAGAGGCAGTTGAAATATGAAGCTTGATCAACTAGAAAACTGGCAAAGAACTAAAAAATGTGAAGAGGTGAGTACCCAAGATGTGGGTACCGAACAAATTGTCATGGGCTGGGTCAATACTCGCAGAGACCATGGTGGGGTTATTTTTTGTGATTTACGAGATTATTCCGGTATTGTGCAGATTGTCTTCGGCCAGCAGCATGAAGAAAAGGCTTTTTTGAAGGCGGATTCGGTTCGTACGGAATACGTTTTAGCAGTTAGAGGTATTGTCGCGAAACGGGATCCTGAAACAATCAACCCGAAAATGAAAACAGGTGCAATTGAAATTCATGTGCTGGAGTTGAGGCTGTTGAACAATTGCAAAATGCTGCCTTTTCAAATTGGGGATGAACATCAGGATATCAGCGAAAAAAACCGGCTCAAGTACAGGATTCTGGATCTGAGACGGGCCTCCATGCAGAAAAACCTGATGATGCGGTCTAAAGCCGCCCAGGTGATCAGGGATTTCTTTTATCGGAATCAGTTTTTTGAAATTGAGACCCCGGTGCTGACAAAATCTACACCTGAGGGTGCAAGGGATTTTCTTGTACCATCGCGGGTCAACAGCGGAAGGTTTTTTGCGCTGCCCCAATCTCCCCAGTTATTTAAACAGATGCTGATGGTCAGCGGTTACGACCGGTATTTCCAGATTGTCAAATGCTTCAGAGATGAGGATCTGAGGGGAAACCGCCAACCGGAATTTACCCAGATCGATATCGAACTCTCCTTCACCAATCAGGATCAGATACTGGATCTGATTGAAGCCATGATGGCAAACCTGTTCAAAGAAACCATCGGTTTTGAAATACCGCTGCCGATACCCCGCATGACCTATCAGGAAGCGATGGACGGATACGGTAGCGATGCACCAGACCTCCGTTTTGGGCTGAAATTGATCGATTTGAGTTCGACGGTTGCAAACTGCAAATTCAAGGTATTTGGAGACGCCATTAAAAATGGCGGTGTGGTCAAAGCGATACGCGTTCCGGGCGGAAACAGCTTTTCCAGAAAAGATCTGGACGATCTGACAGATTTTGTCAGGATCTACCGAGCAAAAGGGATGGCTTATGTAAAAATTCGGGAAGAGGGTTGGCAATCACCCATAACGAAGTTCTTTTCGGAAGAGGAAATCCGGCAGATTAATGAAGTCACTGGGGCTACTGTAGGGGATCTTATACTTTTTGGTGCAGATACTGAAAAGATTGTGAACGATTCACTCGGAAATCTGCGTAAGGAAGTCGCTCAAAGGACTGGATTGATTAAAGAGGATGAGTTTAATTTTGTCTGGGTGACTGAATTTCCACTCTTTGAGTTTGACGAAGAAGAGAAACGATTTTCTTCTTCCCATCACCCCTTTACCATGCCGAACGAGTCTGATCTGGACCAGTGGGAAAACGAAGATCCGGCAAGAATAAAATCGGAGGCGTACGATTTGGTACTGAATGGTGTCGAATTGGGCGGTGGCAGTATCCGGATTCATCGTAAAGATCTTCAAGAAAGAATTTTCAAACTGCTGTCTATCAAAGATGAAGAGGCGCAAGCGAAGTTCGGGTTTTTCCTGGACGCACTTGAACAGGGTGCTCCGCCCCATGGTGGATTAGCTTTGGGTTTTGATCGTATTATGATGTTTCTCTCCAATGCAAAATCGATTCGTGACGTTATTGCGTTTCCAAAAACACAACAGGCTTCATGCCTTTTAACGGAAGCGCCATCCGAAGTTGATACAACCCAATTGAAGGAACTCGGGTTGGCAATCAGAAAACCAAAGCTGTCTTAAGGGATCGTACATAAATAACTTGGCAAAAGCTGTCAGCAAAAGCCCCGAAAAGACCGGACATTTTGCTGAAAGCATGCCAAGTAATTTATGAGCCGACCCTAATTTCATTACATTGATCATTTTTGGGGGAGGACTCCCCCGAGATGATTTTTAATGAGAGAAAACCAAAGATTAAGTTGTCCTTCCAGTCACAAAATCTCTTTGGAAACAGATTCCTGCCCCTGTTTGTTATTTTACAGATATCTTCTTGAAGAGGCTTGCCTCTTGCATTTTGTTTAATGCGATGATTATCGAAAAGATATTGTCAAAACTTCACAAGCCAGATATGTCTCTCTTTTTAAAAACAATGTGAGAGTTATGTAGGTGGTTGAAAAACTATTCCGAATAGGTGTAGATTAAATTTATCATTATTATAAAGTCTGGTTATGGCAAAAGCAGCCAAAATGGATTTTGACCGCGGAGGGAAAATGGCAGAAGAAGAATCGGAAGGTGGTGGCGGTGGTGGAAAGAAAATTATCATCATAATTATTGTTGTCCTGTTGCTGCTCGGAGGTGGTGGCGCTGCTGCCTGGTTTCTGCTTTTAGCACCAGAGGAGACGGCGGCCACAAAAGAGAATGCGGCTCAAGAAGAACTGCTGGAAGAAGAGCGGGAACGCGCCAGTAATGTGTTGGAAAAAGCTAAAAATCCAGTTTACTTTCCATTCAAGGAAGCGAAATTAGATGGCGGGGATTATATTATCAGCCTGATGGACGGAAAACACTTTCTGCGGGTAAAAATGGTCGCAGAGATGGAAATGGATGAAGAGAGCGCATATAAGTATCTTGAGGATAGACGAGCGTTGATTGATGATATGATAATTACCTATTTTGCCACTATGGATTCAGGGACAGTGCAATCTCCAGCCAGCATTGATAGAATCAAGAAGCAGATGAAGAAAAAACTGAATGCCTTGTACGACCAGGAGTTTCTCAGTGAATACGGTGGAAAAGGCAAAAATCCGGTGAAAAGGGTTTTAATCACGAAAATTATTCTAAATTAATCTCGTTTTAAAAAACAACCTAATCCATAGGTTCGAAAATGGCAGAGGAATTGGATTTATCCAGCCTTGATGGAATGGATGACATCGATTGGTCAGATGTCGAAGGGGAGCTGCAGAAAAACAAAGAAATGCTGATCGACGAGGCGGAAGCGAATAAGTCCGTTGAAATGGATGAACTGATAGACGCTGATGAAACCGATCAGGCTGAGTCTCTGGGAGAAGTGGAAACGGATTTTCTGATGGATATCCCCCTGCGCTTAACGGTTGAAGTGGGGAGAACAAGACTCTTGATAAAAAATCTGTTGGCCCTGGAAACCGGTTCGGTTGTCGAATTGAAAAAACGTATTGGTTCTCCAATGAATGTACTCATTAATGACAAGCTGGTAGCAAAAGGAGAAATTGTTGTCCAGAACGAGAAGTTTGGCCTGAAGCTTACAGAAATCATTGAAGAGAGCAAACGGATTTTAAAACTTCAGGAATATTAGGCGATGCAACGACTGATAACACTTGCCTCAATTTTTTTAATTTTGTGTTCAACTGCTGTTTATGCCGCTGCCCCTTCATCTGACAATACTATTTCCGATATTAATATATCTTCAAATGCCGCGCAAGAACAGATTCAACTGGATTTTACATCAGAATTCAAAGAATCGATCAGTACCGATTTTGAAAATGGACTCATCCAGCTGACCTTTCCTAACACAGTGTTTAACCCGTCTCTGGCATATTTTAATGTCAACGATCGCTTTATTCAGAGTATCAGGCTGATAAAAGCGGCCGGTAGCTCAATTGTGGAAATCCATTTTGCCGATCCTGCATTTGACGCGATGGGTATGATTAAGGAAAAAGCGGAAGGAAACCGGGTTACAGTTCTCGTTAATAAATCAGCAAAATTTGAAATTGAAGAACCGAGTCAAAGCAGTGCCTTGAGTACTGAGAATCTTAACCAGTCTGATCGGCAGACATCTTTTCTGAGTAGCGATACTTTCTCAGGGGGTGACATGACGACGAATATTGTCAAAATGCTGGTTGCATTGTTTCTGCTGTTGCTGTTTTTTTATCTTCTGCTTTGGGTTTACAATCGGTTTTTTGCGACACGGTTTCGGTTCAACAAGGGGAAGTACGATATAAAGGTCTCTTCTACCTGCCATATCAGCCCAAAACAGAAGGTTATCGTTTTGGAAGTAAACGGAGCCGCATATGCATGTGGAGTCACCGCTAACAGTATCAGCGTGATATCCAAAGTATCAGCCAACTCTTTTTCAGACTATCTCTCGAATCTGAATCTGAGCGCAGGCAATGAAGTCAGTTTTGTTGATATCAGAGCCCAGTATCTGGAAGACAAAAAACGGCAGGCAGACCTTCAGACTGATCCAAAAAAGCCAGACTCTAAATTTGCTTCGGAACTTCTTCAGAGAGTCAAAAACCTGAAACCGTTGGACTAACTCTAACCAACGCCATTGGGGCCATCACCCTGTTCGAAAATCCTATCTCAATGATTGAATTTGGAGCTTGAAAACAAGTCTGATTTGATGGATATTGATGACTGTCCTATCGGAATTGCCTGAAATCGCGTTATGCTTAATTTTGGTTTTAAGAAGTGGATAGAAAATTCGGCAGAAGAATGTACCGATTATATAAATTGAATTGTATATAAAATTGTTATGGAAAAGGAAAAAGTTGTACTTGCCTATTCCGGCGGCCTGGATACCTCTGTTATCGTTCGCTGGCTTGTTGAAGAAGGCTATGAAGTTATCGCTCTCTGCCTGGATCTAGGTCAGAAAGTTGAAAGTCTGGATGAGATAAAAAACAAGGGAATTCGAGCAGGGGCGTCTGAAGTGATCATCAAGGATGTGGCTGATGAGTTTGCCAGAGATTTTATTCTGCCAACATTACAGATGAACGCTGTTTTTGAAGGCACTTATCTACTGGGAACAGCGATTGCCAGGCCTTTGATCTCCAAACACCAGATTGATTGTGCAAATCAGTACGGCGCAAAAGCTGTTGCGCACGGAGCCACCGGGAAGGGAAATGATCAGGTGCGGTTTGAAATGGGTTATTATGCACTGAGCCCGGATATCAAGGTGATTGCTCCCTGGAAAACAAAGAAGTTCTACGAGGCTTATCCAGGCCGTATAGAATTGCTGGAATATGCCCAGAAATACAATATCCCCGTTAAGGCAACGACCAAGGAGCCCTGGAGTTCTGACGAGAATCTGATGCATATTAGTTTTGAAGCAGGTATGTTGGAAGACCCCTGGACCAGACCGCTGAAAGATATGTACGAACTAACAGTTTCACCGCAAGAGGCTCCTGATTCAGTTAGAGAATTGATGATTGATTTTGAGGACGGCGTCCCCATAAGAATTGATGGTGAATCGTTCGAACTGGCACCATTGATCCGTAAATTGAACAAAATTGCCGGAGAGAACGGTATCGGGAGGTTGGATATTGTTGAATCTCGATTTGTGGGTATGAAATCGAGAGGGGTTTATGAAACGCCGGGTGGTACATTATTAATGGCCGCTCATCGCGCGATTGAGTCTATTACATTGACGAGTGATGTCATCGATCTCAAAGAGACGCTAATGCCTCGTTTTTCCCGGTTGATCTATAACGGTTACTGGTATTCACCCCAGATGAAACTTCTGTTGAATCTTGTTTCAGAAAGTCAGGTGGGTGTAACCGGGACGGTACGGATGGAGCTGTATAAAGGAAACATCAACATTACCGGACGCAAATCTCCGGTCAGCTTGTATGATGCCGATATCGCCTCCATGGAGAAAGACCAGGGGAACTACGATGTTGAAGATTCAAAAGGCTTTATTCGCATCAATGCGCTTCCTTTGAGAATATTGAGCAAAGCTAGAAACTAATGAAATGTGATCGCTGTCACCTGAATTCTTCGGATTGAGATATGAACCCGCATCAAGAAGCATATAAAATTAATATCAAAGGTCTGCGACTCTTCGCTTACCATGGTGTGCATCCCGAAGAAAACAAACTGGGACAGGAGTTTGAAATCGATTTGATTCTCTCGGTTGTTCGGCCTTCAACCAAGGATGATCATCTGGATCAGGTTTTGTCTTATTGGGACGCTATGAAGACTGTCAAAACGGTTTTTACTGGTAAGACTTTCAAATTGCTGGAAAATGCGGCACAGACCATTCTGGACAGTCTCTCGGAGTATCCGCAAATCAAACACGCTGAAATAAACCTCAAAAAATTGACTCCACCTATCCCTGTTAGTGTTGATTTTGTCGGTGTCATTATGGAAAAAACCTACTAGGTCGCGATCCGGATTGTTACTCATCTGTGGCAGCATACCGGATTCCACGCTTGTCCCCAGAGCCCGTGGAGTCGAACAGGCACATTGTTTATGGATAAAGGGAAAATTGCACTGATTTTGCTGGATGGAGAAAAACCGTCGCTTGATATGTTGGAACCATATTGGGTGGAATCAGGCATTCGGGTCTGTGCTGACGGAGCTGCTGCGGTTTGCCGTGAGTATTCTCTTCAACCCGATATCATACTGGGAGATCTGGATTCATTAGATTCAGCAACGAAAGCGCATTTCGCGGCATCAAAAATAATCGAAATTACAGATCAAGATTCAACAGACGGGGAAAAGGCGGTTCAATACTGTATTGAAAAAGGCTTTCAGTCGATTAACCTTTTTGGTGCTTTGGGTAAAAGGGTCGATCACACCTTGTATAACCTGGGGCTACTGAAAAAATTCGACAATCAGGGCGTGGATCTCACATTTATTTCCAACGATGATATCGTGTTTCTGATGAGTGCCACCAGAACCTTTACTGCATCTCCCGGGACCAGGATTTCGCTGCTACCGGTTTTTGGGAAGGTTGAAAATGTGACCACCAAAGGACTTGCATATGCCCTTCAAAATGAGTCTTTGGAATTAGGGCGACACAGCAGTATTTCCAACTGTTTTAAAAAAGATACAGCAAGTGTAACACTCTCATCGGGTCGGTTGCTTGTGGTGATAGAAAAACAGGAGGATTGAGTGAGGCTCGCGATTATGACATCAAGTTATCACGACTGACGATGTCATAGAGTTTGTTCAGCTGTTTATCCGGGTGGTAAAAGTGGCTGACCGATTTGAACCCCTCTTCTCTGAGGGATTGAATGTCATAATGATTCTCAAAGACTCGCGCCAGAAGATCCAGTAATTCAGTAAAGTTTTGTGCGTTATATAACAGTCCATTTCGATGGTTTTGAATAATCTCCGGCAGTGCACCTGATCTGTTTGCAATAACGATAACGCCCCGCACCATGGCCTCAATGGCCGTTAACCCGAAGGCCTCGGGTACGATCGAAGGAATGATGAGCAGGTCCAGGTTGTCATAGATCTGTACCGTATCATTTTTGAATCCTGCATTTTCAATATCCCAGCCTTTTCGATTCAGTGTCTCGATATCCGCTTGAAATTTAGCCCAGGATTCGGGTTCGGATGCCAGTGGGTCTCCAAAAATAGTGAGTCTAAGTGGTAGAATCTTTTTGGACTGCTTAAAACTTTCTAAGATAGTCCACTGCCCCTTGGCAGGCGAAATCTGGCCAACGACTCCGATACGAACGGGTGTGGAAATAAAGGGTTCTCGTTTGATTCTCGGAATTTGGTACAGGGCCGGAGAGACCCAGTTTGCGATAATGGCGATTTTGCTGTGGACGTTGTCTTTTTTATACTGCTCAACCAATGTACTTGATACGGCGATAATGGATTGGACACGAGAGGCTCTTCCGAAGAGGGTTACGGCTCTTTTCTGCCGGGGTTCCAGAATCAGGTGAAGATGAAAAAAAACTTTGACGGAAAACAGGATGGATAAAAAGGCACCAGTTAGAAATGTTCTACCTCCGTTGCAGTAGACAACGTCAACGTCATACTCCTTAACCTTCTGACTGAGGTGAAACGTGCTCTTAATGGAGCTGAGCACATACCGGAAGATGTCCAGTACGATCACTTTCTCCAAAGAGGTTGGCTGCCAGGCTGGGGTACAGTAGTAGTTAAAATTCTGCTGTTTGAGCTTTTCTGTGAATTTCCCTTCGCTGGGAACTGAAATGAAGACATTCCATTGTCCGCTGGAGCGGAATTTTTCCAGAATGTCCAGCAGGATAATCTGTCCGCCCCCTACGCGGTCTCCGTATTGATCGAGAAAGAGAATATTGGCTTTTTGTTTTTTTTCCGACACTCGCAGAGGAACAAAAATGGGTCTTTTCTTAACGGTTTTTTGCGCGTCCACATAGATGCGTAAATGCTCTTCAGCAGAAGTTTCCCATGAGTATTTCTGAGCCAGCTGGTAGCCCTTAAGCATGTATTCTTCCTGTAATGCAGAATCCCCGGCTAGATTAAGGATGGCATCACTGATCATTTCGTTATCATATGGATTGATCAGCATGGCTGCATCATGGACTACCTCAGGAATCGAGCTGCAATTGGAGGTGATGACCGGTGTCCCACAGGCCATTGCCTCCAAAATTGTAAGTCCGAATCCTTCATAAAAAGAGGGAAAGAGAAAGAGCAAAGCCCGGGTATAAATCGCCGGAAGATCAGAAGTGGGTAAAACGCCTGTAAATATGACCTTTTTCTTTGCCAAAAGCGTCTGTACCAGTTCATTGATCTCGGGGATATCCCTTTTTAAATCGGTGTATTGGCCTAGCAGTACCAGTGGCGGCAGATCCGGATTTTTCTGTTGCGCAATATCGAAGCTGGTAATCAAACCAACAATATTTTTATGGCGTTTGATATTACCTACAAAAAGTAGATATGTATCTGGAAGGTTGTATTTGCGGATCGTTTTCAGGGATTGCTCAGACGGAATCGGTTTGAAAATGGATCCGACACCGTTATAGATGACCGTAATCTTATCAGCTGGAATCTGGTAGTATTTAATCAGCTCCGATTTTGAGAAATTTGAGACAGTAATGATTCGATCCGCTTTGTTAAGGACTCGTTGCAAAAATGGACCAGAATAGATCCGCTTCAGCATACCCGGGAAAAACTGCTTCATCGCAAGATGGCAAACATCATGTACGGTGACAATCAATTTGCCAGGGTAGAAAAGGGGGGCATTATAATGGGGAATGTGCAGCAATCCAAAGGGGTTGATTTTCGATAACCACTTGAACTGCTCAACAATACTGTAGATAGGATCATTGTATATCTTGATCTTGGCTTGTGAAAAGCTCTTGATGAAGGCAGTTTGATCTCTTCTGGCCAGATACTCAAAGCTGACTTCCGGAGACAGAGTTTCGTAGTGTCTGATAAGATTTTCAATATATGTTCCGATTCCGCTGCCGCCAAGTTGGCGACAATCAACATAGATGGGCGAGGCGGAAATATTGTTCTGTAACATGCGCTTTTATCGATGATGGTTGGCAGGTTTCCCGCTAGTACCCTGGTTTGATTATCCTCTCCCCCACAATGGCAATGTGAGATAACCT
>JABGPJ010000072.1 GCA_018645005.1 Deltaproteobacteria bacterium
GAGGAGACCGCCCGAGACCCGCCACCGAAGACGGATGCCCCGGAGATTGCGTGGATACCCATAGAAGATGAGGTATGGGCCGTACCCGATCAGCCGGATATTGTGGGTTAACATTTCCCGTGCCATGAGCGTGATTGCGAAGGCCGGACAATTGTATTCTGAATCCGGGGAAAGACCTGAAATTCGGAAGTTATCTGAAGAATCACCCCAAATCTCATTTCAAACAACCTTCATTTCGATGTAAATCACGTCTGATATTTACCAACATTGAAAAGTGGAGGGTGTTTTGCCTGATAGAGAAAAAGCAATTTACTATCACCTAATTCAGAGTAATACCAGGTGCATTTTGGGGAGGGGCGGGCCAAATGGATATTCGAGATCTTACTTATCGAATGGTTGGAGAGAACCATTGGATATTTTTATCTTAAATTGATAAGCGTCTTTCCAGAGTCCTAAAACCAGATTCTTTGTAGTAATTTCTCGAATCAACGGGCAGAAGAGAACCAAGTTTTACGCTAAAGTCTTTTTTAGAAAATGATTGAATTATAGACAGCATTTTTGATTTTATGTCGGTTTCTTGAGGCAGGGAAATACCTTGCTGGACAAGAAAATCAATATCGAACGCATCTCTAATCTCTTTTCTGGACAACAAGGCCTCAATTTTATTGTGCATCATATGGTCCAGGGATACTGTATCCAAAAAAACCTGGAGATTGGAAAATCGAGAGTAGGCGATACATTGCTTGCTGATTGGATATTGTTTTTGTTTATTGATTTCTATTTTGAGCCTCATCGGGTATTGGTTAGATCTAAATTCAAACAAGATTGTGTTGAATTTTTCTTTGGCGTCTGTAACATCATATTTTGAACTGATTATGCGTTGTATTTTTTCAAATGTCCCATCGTTTGGTAGACGTTTTTTAAAGTAGAAATCCAGATCGACTGAATACCGGTTTAATTCATGGCATAATCGGAGCATTGTCCCGCCTCCAAACACCAGGTTTCTCAACAATTGGTTGCTGTTCAGCAATTGCAATACTTCAATTTCAAACTGTTCATGTTGCTCGGTTGGCTTCATAATTGTTCCATAGTTTTTTAACTCTATCAGGGTAATTTATAAGAATATCTTCCAAACTCCGACCATCAAATTTCGATATTTCCAAAGCTGAAAAATCGAGGCTGTACCTGCCTAATGACATTAAATACAATGCATCTACCAAAGATTTTTCCGGTGTGGCGATAAAAAAACCGTTAACTTTCTCAAAATGACAACAGTATTCTTTTGAGACTTTTGTGTAATTAAACTCAACGCCTAAAACCGTTTTGTCATACGTCCGTGTCACGCAAACTGATTCGACAAAATCTTGTTGTATTTGAGTGGTATAGCCATAGAAAGCCAAAGCAGTTGTTAGTGAGATATAAGAAGGGACCTGGATCACGTTGGCCAGTTGGAAGATTTCGCCATTCCTTAAATTATCCCACCGCTCTTTTAAGATATAAACATTCCTTTTAATCCTTACCAACCATCCTTTTGAATGGTAGCGGGAACAAAGCACCCGTGCCGAATCGATCTGGATATTCAGTCGCTCAGCTACTTCATGGTAAGAAAAGAACAGCGACTTAATCTCTCTTAATAGTTGATATTTCATTTGTAAATATATTTAATTAACAATAATGATAATTAACTATATTTACAAAATACTGTATTGCTTTTAAAAAGTCAAGCCAAACAGATGCTTTTGAAGGGCTACATGGTTCTACCTCACATAGTTTCCACTTAATTGAATTGAGGCAGTAAACCTGAGTAATTTCTGCTCTTTGGTATCTTCAGGACCGAGCTTTTCGCTCATTGAGGTAAAATCTACCAGGTCACAAAAAAAGACAGTGACCCACTTTCGTTCCCCTTCGATTTTTTCTTTTTGCGAAAGAATTTTTTATCAGGCTTATTATCATATCCGCAGCTTGGACATTTCATAGGTCCCTCATGAATTTAAAGTACAATTTGCTTACTGCAATTCCGCCAGCTTCTTCTCATATCCTTCCGCCTAGCCATTGGCCCCGCGCTCCTTCATGATTTCGATGGCTTTGTTCAAATGCTTCAGGGCCTAAAACCTGTCCAAAACTTCACGGGTTCTGCCCAGCCAGTAAACAAAACCCATCTCCTGGTAGAGGCCTTCTGCCATTTTCAGATATCTCACAGCCTCTTCATTTTTTCCGGCATCCCCAAAGAGTTCTCCGAGGTAAAAGTATCCCAAGGGATAGTACACTTTTTGATTTTGATTTTTTAAGATCTTAACCCCATCTAAGATGGTTTTTTCAGCTACCTTGAGTTTAGTAGGCTCTTTAAGGGCTTTTATTTTGCCCAACAACAGTTTTGAAAGCCCTATTCCTCCTATTTCGCCATTTTGCGTTGCAACTTCTTCAACTTTATAAGCACTTTGCTCAGCTTTGCCCAACTCGTTTTCAGCTAAATGAACTAAAAAACGGGAGAAGTAAGTGTAATATGAAAAAGGGGCATTTCCAATTTTCTCACGCAATTTAACAGCTCTGCCCAAAAAGACTTTGGCGCTGTCCAAATCACCCCGGTGATGAAGTGCATGCCCCATGAAAGACAACGCAAAAACCATATTGGGTGGTATTTGTCCTTTTTCAGCACAATCAATGGCAATTTGAATAATCCTGACCGCCTCCGGGAAGTCTCCAGTTTCAAGCAGCAATAGACCATAGAAGCTTTCAACTAATCCACGAGTTGTCAATAATTCGATTTCCGGAATTAGAAGTTGGAGCCGTTCAAAATGCTCCTTAGCTTCTTCAATTTTTCCAGTCACAAACAAACTATAAGAATAATACGCCTTAAGATAGAAATATGGGTTGGCAGTTATTCCAAAATCATCAAACATTCGGTTTGATTTCTCCACAACATCAAAAATTTCGGGTGCCAGTTCGAACATCGTTTCGAGTTTACCCTGCAAGCAATACACTATGCAAAGAACAAAAGTTGAGACGACTAAGGCATCAACATCTCCTGTTTGACGCGCGATTTTTAGAGCATCTTCACTGTATTTAACTGATAGTTGGGGATTGCTTTTAAAAAAGTGAAAGACAGCAAGATTTGCAAGAAAACGTATACGGGCTTTTACGTTTGACAGACTCACAGCGAGTATTAAACCTTGCTCAAGAATTTCAAGGGCATCATCAGGATAGGCCAAATCTGTCATTGGCTTTATCATGAGTAACCGAATCTCTATCTGCTCGGTTTTAATTTTGTGATTTTTCGGCATACGGTCGAGAAAATGGATCCCCTGTTTTAATAAGCCTAAAGCCTCCTGGTGGTTAAAACTTGCCTCGGCTTTTTGTCCTGATAATTTCAAATACTGGTAGGCTTTCTCCAGATTTTTTGCTTTGGAGTAGTGATAAGCCAGCATTTCATAAAACTCTTGCAAACGGTCAGGGTATAACTCTTCTATGGCTTGGCCAATCCGCTGATGGATTTCTTTTCTTCTGGTAACAAGTAGGCTGTCGTAGGCCACTTCCTGGATCAGGGCGTGTTTGAAGATGTACTCCAGTTCGGGAAAAAGCTGCTTTTCATAGATAAATTCCAGTCCCTGGAGATTCAGCAGGCAGGGTTTGAGTTCATCAGCAATATCGGTGATGGTGTGCAGGACTTTAAAAGCAAAATCCCGCCCGATAACAGATGCCACCTGCATCGTCCGTTTCAGATTCTCTTCCAGGCGGTCCATTCTGGCGGCGATGATACCCTGCACGGTATCGGGGACCTGAATATCTTTGATGTTTCCCAAGAGCACATACACTTGATCCTGCTTTTCAATGGTTCCGTTTTCCAGTAAAGAGCTGGTGAATTCTTCCATAAAGAGTGGATTGCCGGCAGATCTGCTTAAGATTAGCTCTCTGAGTTCAGGTGCTGCCTCTCCTTCTTCCAGCATGGCTTTAATCAGTTCCATACTCGATGCAGGATTGAGCTGATCCAGGCCGATCTTGGTATAAAAAGATTTGCTTCCCCATGAGTGGGTGTATTCCGGGCGGTAAAGCAGCAGCAACAGTATTTGGGTATTTGTCAGCCAGCCGATCAGGTAGTCGATATATTCCTGGGAGGTGTTATCCATCCAATGAAGATCTTCGATGATCAGCACCAGAGGTCGGTTTTGACTCTCTCTGATAAAAAGGTCCCGCAGAGCCTCGAAGGTTTTCTCCTTTTTAATTTTAGGGTCCAGTTGGGAATACTCTTCGTCTTTTGTTTTGATTGATAAAAGTTCACAAAAGGGTGAGATGATAGTCTGCAGCTTATCATCGAGGGACAGGGTCTTGTCGTTTACTTTATTCTTGACCTGGACCTCGCGGTCTCCTTCCTTGATTCCATAATATGATTTGATAATATCGAGGAAAGGCAGGTAAGCCATGGAACCTCCAAAATGAAGGCATTGTCCTTGAAGAATTGAGAATTCCTCCTGCGGTAATTGACCTATAAATTCCAGTAAGAGTCGTGATTTTCCCACTCCGGCTTCACCGACGATTCCGATAACTTGCCCAGATCCTGACTGAACCTTCTCATAGGCTGCATTCAGAACGGCTAGAGGTTCTTTTCTTCCCACGAACCGGGTCAGTCCTTTGGCCACCGAAGCACCGATGCGGGTTTCTACTTCCCCAGCTTTGATCAGTTCAAAAATTTCTTGTTTTTCTGTTTTGCCCTTTATTTCCAGTTTTCCCTTGGATTTAAACTCAAAGAAATCTGCTGCAAGTCGGTGGCTATTGGCTGAGACCAATACTGATCCAGGGGTTGCCAGATTTTCCATGCGGGCGGCCAGGTTGGTTATATCCCCCACAGCCGTGTAATCCATTCTCAGATCGTCGCCGATGGAACCTACGATCACGTGTCCGGAATTGAGCCCGATGCGCATCTTGAACTCCATGCTGTACTCTTTTTTGATCTTCTCACCATACTCCTCCAACGCATGCTGTACAGATAAGGCTGCATGACAGGCACGTCGGGTGTGGTCCTCAAGAGCCAGAGGTGCACCAAAAATCGCCATCACCCCGTCCCCGGTGAACTGATTGATCGTACCTTCAAAACGATGGATTTCGTCCATCAGGATTTTGAACGCCCCGTCCATGATCTGGTGCACTTCTTCAGGATCCAGATCTTCCGACAGAGCAGTAAACCCGGCCACATCGGCGAAAAAAACAGTGACCAGCTTTCTTTCGCCTTCAATAGCACTGCGGGTAGTCAGAATCCGCTCCGACAGAAAACTGGGGGTGTAGGATTGGGGTTGGGAGTAATCGACAGGCGGTTTTTCACCAACAGCCAGTTTAGTTCCGCATTCGCCGCAGAATTTTCTTTCTGGAGAGATTTTTGCACCACAATCAGGACATTGAATTTTCATTTCAGTTCCGCACTCTTCGCAGAACTTGACTCCTTCACGATTCTCAAATCCACATTTGGGGCATTTCATTGTTGTCTCTCAGTAGAGTGCGAAACATATCTGTTTACTTCGTTTTTCCATCAATATTCTATGCCTTATTCATCAACTCCTGCATAATGTCTTGAAAATCTGGTGGCAAACGCATCATTTCCGGATTTTGCCTGTCAATGATATTTCTAAAACGTTGTTCTACCGCATTATTAAAATCATGGGTGATCACATAAAAACGTTTTTCTCTAATAGCATCTATAACCTGTTTCGCAACTACTTTTGGAGGCATTCCTCGCTCCAGCCAGGTTTCATAAACCCTGGTGAAAAGAACTTGCTGCTCGGTCTGTTCAGGAAGGGGTGGCACATAATCCGGACGATTGCGTTTTGATGAATGCATAATGTCTGTATTGATTGGTCCTGGACAAAGAACACTGAGACCAATTTTAGACTGATGCGTTTGAAGGTCGAGATACATCGATTCTGAAAATGAAACAACAGCGTGTTTACTGACACCATATGAAGGATTTATCA
>JABGPJ010000106.1:0-36131 GCA_018645005.1 Deltaproteobacteria bacterium
GTTCAGCGATCGGTTGAGCATTCGCTGTCAATGTATATCTCTCGGTCGGGGTGTATCCCACTTCACTGATTCTACAGTCAGAATCGGACATTTCTGCGATAATTTTTTGAGAGGCATCCCTGTCGTTGATTTCCGGAGACAGGTCTAACGCCCTGCAGAAAACAGGTTCCCATTCAATATTCGCTGTTTTAAGCAGGCCGAATAAACCACCAGCTATAGGACTGGCGTCAGAGTCAATTTGATATCCCAGTTTTCCGTTAATCCGGGTGACGGTCATGAAAACCGTACGCTGTCTAGATGCCGCTTCGTTAAGGGGTTTTGCCAGGTGTTTGGCGATTAAAAAGACCAGCTTCAACACCTGTTTCTCATTGTTGGAGAATCTTTTCTTTGCAGATAAATCGAAGTTTAGGCGTGGGTGTAGATGGACAAACGAAACAATGGGGCCATGAGTCTGCTGAATCTGGCCGAGAGTCTCCGTCAGGCATGGCTCATCTGCTTTTTTCAGAACAAAGGAGTGTGCTGCTTTGGATTCGATTTCACTGGGTGGGATTAGCGCTTTTGGAAGTGCAAGAATGACAATACGGTTCCAACCCTTCTGCTCCAAAGCGGAGACCAGTGTCCGCGTCAGCGGTGTGCCATCATCTGTGATGAGGCAGGTTTGATCCCGGGAGGGCATGAATTCCAAAGGATCCGGCGTGAGAAGTTGTTTCAGCCGGACCGTCTTTCTTAAAATCCGATGGGTTAGTTCATCAGTTTTTTTTTTGGGGCGCCTTCTTGGTCTGGTGAGGCAACAGTTCCGATTCCCTGGCTCATCTTTTCGATGATCTGCTCCAGGGTTCTCAACTCAGAAAGATCTTCCGGATTGATTTCCGGCAGGTCCGGTAGCCGCTCTTGAATCCCATTTAGGATTTCTACCCGTTTGATAGAGTCGATCCCCAGATCCGCTTCCATGTCCATATTCAGCTCAAGCATTTCGGCCTGATAGCCGGTTTTTTCGCTGACCACTTCAAGCAACGTTCGTGACAGTGTCGGCAGATCAATGTCTGAGTCGGACACTGTTGTGTCAGTTGCTGGCGGCACTGCAACTGGTGTGCTTCCGCTTTGTATTTCCGCAGTCATGTGCTCAACAATTTGACCCAGTGTTCTGAGCTCTGAAAGTTCTTCCGGGTTGACAGGCGGCAGATCCGGCTGTTTTTCTTGAATACCGTTTAATATTTCAACCCGCTTGATGGAGTCGATCCCCAGATCCGCTTCCATGTCCATGTTCAGTTCCAGCATTTCTGACTGATAGCCGGTTTTTTCGCTGACGATGTCCAGGAGAATTCTGATAAAGAGCGCTTTGTCCACACCCTCGATGATGGGTGTTGCAGTGACAGCCTTCTGAGCCTCTGCAGGAGAGGGGATATCACTTCCACCTTCCTGTCCGGGAGACATGTGGTCAATAATCTGCTTAAGCGTTCTCAGTTCGGACAGCTCTTCGGGATTAACCGGCGGCAGGTCGGGCATCTTTTCCTGAATTCCGTTCAGTATTTCGACTCGTTTGATTGAATCGATCCCCAGATCCGCTTCCATATCCATATCCAGCTCAAGCATCTCAGCTTGATAACCGGTTTTCTCGCTGACAACAGCCAATAATGCCTCTTCAAGTGTTTTAACAGAGAACGCTGAGCTGGGAGATTCCGGGGCTGCTTGAACTGGTGCGACCGTTTTCAAAGGTTCAGGAACTGGTGCCGGCTGAATCGGCATCGGAGCGGGAGGTGCAGGTGCAGGTGGCGTATAGGGCTTAGACTGTGTGCTGAAAGTCGGAGTGACTGCCGGTTGTTGCAGCGGCTGGGTTGAGATGGGTCTGAACTGGCCGGCTGAGCTGCCCCCCACTGATTGCTGTTGCCGTAGAATCTCGAATGAGTTTTGAGAATAAGCGGCTTGTTGCTGTAAATACTGTTCGTGAATTCGGAGGGTGTCACCCTGATGTTTGTGAAACTGTCCAATACTTTGAGCGACTTCAGGTGACATGGTTGCCGCTCCGGATTGTGCTTGTTGCTGCATGATCTGAAAGAAGCTTCTGGAGTATTCAGACTGACTGCTTAAAAACTGTTCATGCAGATGCAGGGTCTCACTTTGATGCTGATGAAAACTGGCCAGGTTACGTTCAAGTGATTCAATTGCGAACTGAGCTTTTTCTGCCCTTTGATTCGTCTGCTGTTCAATTGTGATTTCTGTTTCTGGATCTGGTTTATTCATTTCTGGTTTCTGAATCTCGTTGGGGATGATCGGCTGAGGAGTTTGGGCTGTACTTGACTGGATTTTGTGCCCGTCGTTTAATGCCTCTTCAAACACCTTTTTTGTTTTTTCACTGACATAATTCATGCCGCTGAGTTTCAAGGTCAGGGCGTTCTTTTTGGTTTCCTGCATTTCAGGAATGAGTTGGTATGGGTCGATATCGTCGAGGGCCAACCCGGCTACCCGCAGATGTATGACGGCCTCTCGGAATTGTCGATCGCTGTCTTTTTTCGCATTGGCGTTCAAGGCGACAGAGATATAGGGCTTATCCTGCAGAATATTGCTGACAAGATTCGAAAGGATGCTCTGGGGACCGAATTCGATAAAAAAGTAGCCGCCGTCATTATAAATGCTTTCTATTTCATCCTTAAATCGCACCGAGTTTAGAATATGGTCCTGCAGTGTCTTCTGGATGACTTTTGGATCCTTGCTGTATTGTTTTCCGGTAGCATTAGAATAGACAGCGCACTTGGGTTTGGAGAACTTGACACTTTTGATGGCTTCTGCAAATGGTTTTTGGGCGTGTCCTACCAATTTCGTATGGAATGCCGCGGATACACCCAGCAGTTTCGTGCGATACTTTTTCTTCTTCAGATGTTTTTGGACTTCAATCACGTCTTTCTTTGGGCCTGCCACGATCACCTGGCTTTTGGAATTCATATTGGCCATGGTGATCTCTGGGAATTCGCTGATATCCGTTTCAAGGTTTTCAACCTCCCCCATCACAGCCAGCATGCTACCGGCATCAAAATCGGGATCGTCCGGTGCGGCCATCGCTTTCCCTCGGGCTTTAGCCAGAGTAAAATAGTCTTCGGTGCTCAATACCTTTGCTGCCCAGAGAGCAGTCAGCTCTCCAAAACTATGTCCGGCAACAAAATCAGGTTCAAATCCCACCTGATTCAGAATTTGCATCTGTCCCGCGCTGAACACGCCGATAGCCGGCTGAGCATTTTCTGTCAGTTGTAACCGTGCGGCTTGCTCTTTCTTCTCCGTTTTATCAAATGTGGGCGGTGGGTAGACGATGTCGGAAAGCGGATTGAGAGCATCTTTGATAAAGAGTTCGTCCATTGCGATCTGGCTTTCCATCAATGGTGGAAAATTATAAACCAGCTCTTTTCCCATATTGGCGTATGGGGAACCTTGTCCGGCAAACAGCGCCACTACTTTACCTTTTGGATTGATGCCTTTTCTCCGGAAGTAAATCCCCTGTGGTAGATCCCAAAATTCTTCTTCCGGTTTCTCCTTGAGCGTCTCGATACTTAATGTCAGAAGAGTGACTGCTTCTGAATCGGATTCCGCGACAAAACCAATTCGGGCCGAGTTTTCAGCAGGGTTTGTCGAGCGGCTGTTTTCTGAAATCCGGTAAAAAGACAGGTCTGAATGGTCGGACTTGAGCTCTTCAAGGGTCTCTAGACAGGTCGCAAGAAGATCTGCGGGAGTGTCAGCAGAGAATAAAAATGGTTGCGGGACCTTATGAATTCTAAATTTACCCGCCTCCTTTCTTTTATACTCTTCCAGAATAAAGTGAAAATTAGTACCACCAAATCCAAAAGCGCTGATGGCGGCTCTCCTTGGTGGGCTGCTATCCGGATGAATCCAGGGACGAACAGATGTGTTAAAATAAAACGGAGAGGATTCCAGGTCGAATTCCTTGTTGGGCTCTTTGAGGTTTATTGTGGCCGGCAGAATCTTGTGATATAGCGCCAGCGCTGTCTTGACGATACCAGCGGATCCGGCTGCGTTTTTAGTGTGACCCATTTGCGATTTGATACTTCCCAGAGCGATTTTTTTTATTCTCTGATCGTGGGCTTCATAAAACTGTTTTAAAGCACTGATTTCAGCCAGATCTCCTGCTGCCGTCCCAGTACCGTGCGCTTCCAGCAGGTCTATAGTGGCGGGTTCAACACCGGCATCTTTATAGGCTCTCTGCAGAGCCAGCATCTGACCCTCAGCTCTCGGAGCATAAATGCTCTTAAAGCGTCCGTCGCTGGAAGAGCCGTTTCCCTTGATGACCGCATAAATTCTGTCGTTATCCCGTTCGGCGTCGACAAGTCTTTTTAAAAGAACCATGCCGATGCCTTCTCCCATAATCATACCGGAAGAGTTGACATCAAAAGGTTGCGAGTTTTCATCCGGGGAAAAGGCCTGGGTTTTACTGAAACAGAGAAACATGTATGGGGAGTTGTCGGTATCGACGCCGCCGGTAATCATCATGTCAGCTCGATAATCGAGCAGTTCGTTGATGGCCATGCGAATGCCACTGAAGGAGCTGGCACAGGCGGCGTCTACCACACAATTGGTTCCGCCAAGGTTCAATCTGTTGGCAATCCGCCCGGCAACGATGTTGCCCAGTGCGCCAGGAAAGGAGTTTTCCTCCCATCCCACATAGGCCTTTTTAATCTTTTCGACGATAATGCCTGTATCCTGGTCCGATACCCCACTGTTCTTGAGTACCTTTTCCCAGATCGGATATTGCAGGCGTGAGATCAACGGTACCATCAGTTTTTGCCCGCCACCCACACCCAGGATGACACCCGTATTTTCACGCACTTTATCAGAGGCATCTACATAGCCCCCATCCTTCATTAACTGTTTTGCAGTAATCAGAGATAATAACTGATGGACATCTGTTACTTCCAGAATGTTGGGCGGTAATCCGAACTCCAGCGGATCAAAGTCGATATCCGGGATAAACCCCCCTCGCTTGCAATAAGTCTTATCTTCCGCTGTTGGGTCCGGATCATAATAATCTTCTATATTCCAGCGCGAAGGAGGGACATCAGTGATGCAGTTAATCTCTTTGACAATATTATCCCAATAATCCTGCAGGTTTTTAGATTGGGGGAAAATTGCAGACATGCCAATTATGGCAATGGGTATCTCCTGCAGTCTCGAATGCAGTTTTTTGTCTGTGTTATTTTTTTTAACCGGCATGTTTATCTCCAATGGTTCACCAGTTTGTATAAAACGATCAATAATCAGATGGTTCCGATGCGGTAATGTAATGAATCCAAGGTGTCGGGTGCAGAATTTTCCGCTGTCGGTTCAAATCGATGAATTCAGCCGGTTCCTGCCGGTTGATGGGTTTTATAGTGACTGGTCGCTTCTTCCTCTTTAAATGAGCCATCGTACTTGCTGATTTGGCTGATTAAAAGGCTGTGCTGTTGAATGTCTTCATGATCTTCTCTTTTATCATTAAAAAAAGAAGTCGGCAAATGCAGTTGACTCTCTGCACTGTGCAGATAGTCACTGGCAGGCGATTCAGCTCGTAAGGGGTTTTATCTGCATTTCAGTTGCAAAACAAAGGCGCGACGTTAGTTTCTCTTTTCTTGAAATGCATAAATGATTCCTTAAGAAAAGCGTCATAAATCGAGAGCAGACAACAATCAGACAGGGGTTGGGAAACGGTGCTGCCGGTAAGTGTTTTAAGAGCTTACCGGAGCGTGTTGCTGAACGGAGACGAGAGACTGGCGATTTTTTATGAGGTTAAAAACTGAATATGTTCCTTGTTTTTGATATCGATTTTAACAGTGGATTCTTCCTCACTCTTTTTTTCGGATTTCGTCTCAACTTTCTTCTTGACTGTCACCTGATTGATAGCAGAAGAGGTCATTTCCGAAAGCGCCTGCTTTCGATTTCGGGCCAGACGATCGGTCGCTCCGGTGAGCATATCCTTATAGGTTATCTCCAGGCTGTCCATTTCATGGCAGAGTGCGGTGAGGATATTGACGCTGTCTTGCGTTTCATTGGCCTCCACAGAAAAGAAACTGTCCAGTGGAAGTGCATTCAACGGTTTCGCAATTTTTTTCTGAAAATTGGTGACCGCTGTTTTGGGCAACTCCTTACCCTGTTGCAATCGTACGACTTCCATAACAAATTTTAAGAGGGTTTCCCGTTTGAGAACATCGACTGAACAGTAACTCAAAAACTTCTGATAGCTTTCAAAATATTCGCTGGGAACCAGCAGGATGCAATTAACCGGGTTCTGAACATCGAGGGTTGCTATTTCAAGTTCGCGGCCTGTCTCAGCATCTCCATGTACCATCAAGACAAACTCGTACGCCTCTTTGAAAAACTGATTAAGATTGGCCGCCATTTCAATGGAAAAACTGAAATCTTCCGACAAGTGATATTTGACGAGTAGCTGCGTAAATCCCTCTTTCTGAATCTCCCCACCCGCTGACTTAAGAACAGATGAAATGGCCAGATACTTTTCCAGGTATGAGTCCCAGCGGATACCGACGCGGTCAATCGCCATCAGAAAGGCAATCAAGACCTCGTTGTTGGCCACCGATTTTTCATACTTAAAAAATTCCCAATGGGTCTGCAGAAGGTCATAAATCTCTTCTGATACCACTTTCAGCGCATTGAGGTCGTTGATGAAATTGTCTTTGAAATCGTTTGCTTCAATAAACTGTTCCAGCTTGATATTCTCGGCCAGAAATTGCTTTTTGGTTTTCTCAATCGACTTGCAATACTCCTGATCAAAAAGCCGGGATCGAATTTCATTCTGGATAAAGTGTCCCAGCGTATTTGCCTCAACATGTTTTCCAAAGTTAGCGAAAAAATCGTTACAAAGCTGGGTATAAAAGCCGAATGTTTCCTGCATGAGCTTGAAAAAGGCGTCACTCACAGGAATCGTCTTTTTGAACTGTTTATGTAATTCGCTGATTATCAAGGTCGCTCCAATGCTAGTATGATATTTTTAAGTTCCATCCAGGTCGTTTTAACAAATCCGATAGTGCTTGTTCCCGGCATCCCTTTTTATCTTTCAGTTTACCAATTCTGTTTCGGAAAAGAAGTAGGCAATTTCAACAGCAGCTGTTTCCGGAGCATCTGAACCATGAACCGTATTTTCACCAACTGAGTCGGCGAAATCCGCTCGAATCGTTCCCTGATCCGCATCTTTTGGATTGGTTGCGCCCATGATTTCTCGGTTTTTTGCGATGGCGTTATCCCCTTCCAGCACAGTCACAACCACAGGCCCACTGGACATGAATACGGTCAGTTCCTCAAAAAACGGCTTATCACTGTGAACGGCATAAAACCCTTCTGCTTCCTTTATACTGAGGTGTAGCATTTTCGTGGCAGCAATTTTCAATCCGGCTGTTTCGAACCGGTTAAGGATATTTCCGATAACACCTCTTTTTACACCGTCTGGCTTTATAATAGATAAAGTTCGTTCCAAAGTCATTCTTTCTCCTTCATTTAATAGGTCTGCTGCAAATATTCGGTTATTTGTTTGTTAATGCTTGTAACTATTCACCACTTTTCGAGAGTCGAGGGTATCATGATTCAAAACGATGGAAAATAGGACGTTTTCCCAAAGTGTTTCTGACGAAACACTTGGCTCCAGGGACGGATTTATGCGTGTTTTGAATCTTGATACCCTCGACGGAATTCATGCTGAATAGTTACTAATCTTTTAGACTATGATAATTTGCCATGTTTGCAAAATGATCGAAGTCCACTTTTGATCATTTTTGTACCTTTAGCGGGACTAGTAGTGCCAGACTCCCTTTTTGCTTTTTCTGGCCATCTGCTGAGCTTTTAAATAGTCCTTGTCTTTTGGGGATTTGCCACGATCTATGAAATAGAATGAGAGCCCCTGTTGGACCATCCAGAGATTGACATCCTGTGCACGTTCGCCGTTTTTGGTTTTAACTGACCGGTATAAGGTGCCGATAAAACGCCTGGACCGTTCTTCAAAGTTGAGTTCAGCCAGTATTTTACGGTTCTGAAGCTCGCCACTCAGAGTTTGGATCACATACTTTTTCCACTGTTCTCTAAAACGTCGACTTCCGGCGATTGAACCTGCAGGTGAGACATAAGAGAGATTCAACCGCAGTGTTTTGGTTTTATCATCTCGATTGCTGCCTGACAGGCTTGATGCGAGGATCATATACGGTTTTCTGTCTTCTATTTTGATCCAGACCGATTTTACGTCTTCATCGATTCGTGTCACCGTACCACCGATGGTTTGTACCTCTCCCACCCGAGGCGCATAAATCTGTTGGGAAGCGTCGCTCATATCCCTGCGTTTGGGTTTGACATACTTATATGAGCGGGTTTTTTCATCGTAGTAACCCCCATCCTCATCCAGTTTGCTCTTGCAGCCGGATAAAAGGATGAAGATCGCCAGACTCATGCAACTAAATCGTACCAGTTTTCCAAATCTCATTGTGAAATAGGTATTCAAGGTTGTAGAGGGCGGGTTCCCGTAGCGCTTTCCCTTGCTTTCTTATTGAAAATAATTCATTCTAAGCAAAGAGTAAATCGATAATTTTCGATTGAGGATGACGAATCAAATTTTTAAAACCCCAAAAGAAAGCATGTTTTCTGGCAAAGCTCAATTCCTGGTTGCCATGCCGTCACTGAAGAGTCCTATATTTTCAAACGCGGTGATTTTGATGGCAGAATATAATAAATCTGGCTCACTGGGGTTCATTATCAATCTGCCAACCGGCACAAAGGTCAACGACGCCTTGAAACTGATGAACCTTGAGCATACTCACCCGCTGGATATCCCCATTCTATTTGGTGGCCCGGTTCAGACTGATTTTTTTTGGGTGATTCACTCAACGGATTTTTCTGCTGAGTCGACTATCAAAGTTCACGATCAGTTCTATCTGAGTTCGGCTCAGGACATCATGCCGGTATTGAGTGACATTTCATGCCCTGAAATATTCTATGCAGGCGTTGGATATTCCGGCTGGGGCGCCCAGCAACTGGACCGGGAAATTGAAGAAGGATCCTGGTGGCTGGGTGAATTTGATGTCGATTTACTGTTTAACGTTAAAATGTCGGAGCGCTGGAATGAAGCATTCAAAAGCCTTGGCGCTGACCCCGAACATCTGATCGACCGCACCGATCCTATGGACCCCACTATCAACTGAGAAACCTCCAGCGAATTTACTTGGATATCACATCAATTCTAACAGTTCAGCCAGAACCCTGCCGTTTGTGATTAAAACCGCCTGGGGATTCAGCCCGGGTCTGCCGGAGAAATCTGTTACCGTTGCACCCGCTTCTGCCGCAATCAATGCGCCAGCAGCAACATCATATAAATTCAGCTGCTGTTCCCAAAAAGCATCCAGCTGTCCATCTCCTACCAGGCAACAGTCCAGGGCAGCTGATCCAAATCTTCTCTGATCCATTGTTCGCGACGCAATGCGACAAAATCGGGCTAAATTATTCTCTTTGAGGTTTGCGCGAAGGCAGGCAAACCCAGTTCCTACCATGGCCTGCGCCAGTTCAGAGGTATCAGAAGTCTTGATTTTTTGGTCGTTTTTTAATGCTCCTTTTCCTTTTTCGGCAACGTACAAATCTTTGAGTAAAGGCGCGTAAACAGCACCCAGGCAGATTTCACCCTCAGTTTCTAAAGCGATGCTGATGCTCCAGTAATACTGTCCATGAATAAACGAATGAGTCCCATCAATGGGGTCTACAATCCAGCGGGATTTTTCTCCCAGGGTCTCCAGACTCTCTTCTCCCAGAAAACCAAAATCCGGTGTGGCCGCTGCCAGTTTTTTCCGGATATGGTCTTCAACCGCTATATCAGCTTCGGTCACCAGATCCTTGGCCCCTTTTTCAGTGATTTGAACGGTATCGATTCGGGACTGGTATTGAAGGGCAATCAGACCCGCCTCAACAATCAGCGCTTGTATGAGTTTTTTCATGTTTTGATGATGAAGCAAGTCAGGATAAATTCACGATGATCGAATAAAGGGGGTCATCTTTTGAGCGACCCGGAGGCTTAAAAATTGTCTTCAAATTCCGGGAACGACTGTGAGAACTCTTTGACCTGCTCGCCAATTGTCCTGATCTGCTCTTCATTCGTGAGATTCGTTAATACCCGATCGATGAAATCAGCTACCGTCACCATATCAGCCTCTTTCATCCCGCGTGTGGTCAATGCAGGTGTTCCCAAACGAATACCACTTGTGACAAAAGGGCTTCTGGTTTCAAATGGGACCGTATTACGATTGGTTGTAATATTGGCCAGATCCAGCATGTTCTGGGCGTCCTTACCGGTAATATCTTTGTTAGTCAGGTCCACAAGCATTAAATGGTTGTCTGTTCCTCCAGACGTCAGGTGATAGCCGCGTTCGATCAGTGCGCTGGCCAGCGACTGTGCGTTTGTGATGATTTGCCGGGCATAAACGCGAAAGGCCTCTGTTTGAACTTCTTTAAAGGCAACCGCTTTGGCAGCAATTACGTGGCATAGTGGCCCCCCTTGAATTCCCGGGAATATTTTTGAGTTCAGTTTTTTAGCATACTCCTCTGCACATAATATCAACCCGCCCCTTGGGCCCCGTAACGTTTTATGGGTTGTTGTTGTCACGTACTGTGCATGGGGGACCGGATTATCGTGAACTCCGGCAGCGATCAGACCGGCAACGTGTGCCATGTCAACCATGACGACTGCGCCGATGCTGTCCGCTATCTCCCGGAACAGTTTGAAATCAATCGAGCGGGGATATGCGCTGGCTCCGACAATGATCATTTTAGGTTGATGTTTTTTAGCAAGATCGGCCACCTGGTCATAATCTATACGCTGATCCTCTTTTTTTACACCATAATGGACAATATTATAGAGACTGCCGGAGAAATTAACTGGAGAGCCATGGGTCAAATGACCGCCGTGGGAAAGATCCATGCCGAGCACGGTATCCCCCGGTTGCAATTGCGCCATATAAACAGCCATATTAGCTTGAGATCCGGAATGAGGCTGTACATTGGCGTGATCGGCTGAAAAAATCTCCTTTGCTCTGGATATGGCAAGGTTTTCGGCGACATCAACGTATTCGCATCCACCGTAGTATCTTTTTGCAGGATACCCTTCAGCGTATTTGTTAGTCAGCACCGAACCGGTTGCTTCCAAAACACGTGGGGAAACGATATTTTCAGATGCAATAAGTTCCAGTTTGTCGATTTGTCGCCGTTGCTCATTTTCAATAGCAGCATAGAGTTCATTATCAAATTCTTGTATCGTTTTCATTTTTTTATCCTTGAGTTCCGATGTGTGCAGAGAATGAGAAGGTTGTTATTGCAGCTAACAAACGTTATTTCAGAGTGATCTCAATATCAAAATGGAGTAGATGGCGTTTTGTCCAGCATGTTGATGCGTGTAAGATGCCGATCACCTGTAAAGTCTGTATTCAGCCAGGTCATCAATATATCTTTGACTGTTTCAATCCCCAGAGTTCTGGCGCCCAGTGCCAGGATATTTGAATTATTATGCTCTCTTGAAAGTCTGGCGGTGAGGTGATCGTGACACATAGTTGCACGTACCTTTGGAAACCGGTTCGCTGCGATGCTCATCCCGATACCGGTTCCACAGATCAATATCCCTCTTTCGAATTCGCCGGAGGCAATTTTTTTTGAGACCTGCTGGGCTATTTCAGGATAATGGACAGACGAGGTGTCGAAGCATCCCATATCCAAAATTTCGAAAGACAGATCTGCCAATATCTCTTTTATCTTCTCTTTCAGATCAAAACCGCCATGATCGCATCCAATTACTATTTTTTCTGTCATCCTCAACCCTAAAAATCAAATAAAACGAATTTACATTTATCAAGCATGGTCTTAGACTGTTACTGTCTTAGCAAACATGATGACCTGCCGAAAAATGAAGATATCTAAAAATGCTAACGATTCAACCGAGAAATGACAACCCTAAACTCAGTTGATTGATGAGGTAGCGGATATTGTCGTTTATTAATCAGACCAGAATGCTTCCAAAGAAGAGTGAACAGATTTCTAATCCAACGCTATCGGGGTCAATCTGAAAAACTTTTTCTGGCTATCCGCCTTTTGAAGGAGGTGATAGTTAATGTTGAAGTGGAAGTGGAAGTGGAAAAAACTTTTCTGAACAACTATAAAGGACGAATTTCCTAAATAGGATATGAAAAAAACGAAGTGTACAGTATGTAATGATACAAAAATTGAAATCCTGCCCAAAGGGCAGTTTTCAGTCGCGGATTTCTGTTCGAATTGTCAGAAGAGTTGTCATCTGTGTCATGGTGACGGCTTTATTTTCGAAAAAGACGAATTGGGCCGGGAACATGCTCAGAAATGCCAATGTCAGGACCTTGCCTATCGCATCATGCTGTTCAATAATGCCCAGATTCCCAGTCAGTTTTATGATGCAACCTTTGAGAATTTTGAAATATCCGGGAATCCGTCTCTGAAAACAGCGCTGGCGACTGCCAGATTTTCATTTAAAAACTACCAGAATGGAAAATGGGAAGGATTGTTATTTATGGGGGGTGTTGGCGTCGGGAAAACCAGGCTCGTCAGTACGATGCTGAGAGACTATTCCCTGATTTATGGGATTCCCTGTCTTTTCAGAGAGTTTTCCAGTTTGTTGAGTGAGATCAAGAGCGGTTATGACCGTGGCTTGTCTGAAATGAGTGTTTTGCAAACTATCAATAATATCGAAATTCTCGTGATTGACGAGTTGGGAAAAGGCAGGAGAAGCGACTGGGAGATTAACATCCTCGATACGATTATCTCTAACCGTTACAATATGAGAAAAACAACGATTTTTACGACCAATTATACGGATACCAAAGCAACCAGCTATGGAGAAGTTGTCCGGCATAAAGATGGCAAGGGAGGCCTGATTGAGACGGAAAAAAAAGAAACTTTGGAACAGCGGGTTTATCCCAGGATCTATTCCCGGTTGAAAGGGATGTGTGATTTTATTCTGATGAAAGGTCCCGATTTTCGAGACCCCCGGGTTGAATTTTCTACTTGATCAGGAATGAATTAAAGCGGTTTTCCCCTCTGGTGTTTAGCCAGGTTGATCTCCATCCGTTCCATGAATTCATTGATATTGTCACGGGAAAGCAGAATATCATTGCGGTCCGGCATTACAGCAAAAATATATCGTACATATTCCGGGAGCAGGTGCAGTAAGAGAGCGTTGTCTGGATCCTTGATCTGTTTGGTCATAAATGCATTAATCTGATCCAGTGACATTTTCCGGAAGGTAGGGGTATAGGCTCCAACATCTTTTTCCAACTCCGCAGTCACGTCCCTGGGATAAAAGGGAGTGAATACGATTCTTGAGCAGAAAAGCTGGGCATATACGATCATCATTATCCCCACAATAATCCCCTCCAGTAACCCAATCATACCAAGCCCCAGAAATCCGGTTCCAATAGCTCCGAGACCCATAAAAATAGCCACAATCTGCAGTGTAATGCGGACTTTTTCGACTGCCAGGTACTTAAAATTGTACCGCTTTTCAACCCAGAAAAGGTAAAGTCCGTGCTTAAAGGGAGGGCTGGCGATGATCACCTCTTCTGCGTTAGCCTCTCTCTCCCTTAGCTCTTTCTCAAGCACTTTCTTTTTTTCCAGCGCGTGCCGGTTCATGATATCCTGGATGATGTAGCGACGTGTACTTCGCATACGGTCGGCCAGAATTATGATGAATTCGTTCGGGTTTTTCTGGTTAAGCGTATCAGAACGGAAATCTCCTCTTTCTGAAATGTAATCGACAACATCATCGTACAGCTTCTTAGGGTTCAGGTTTTCAGATCCTTTTTGTTTCTTCCTGCCGGTAATCAGTTTTTTCTTGGTATCGTCATCGGCTTTGGAGAGATCACGAGTCATCTCTTCCCGAATGATGAAACTGTAAATATCAGTAAGAATATTATAGAGGTCACTGTTGAGCCGCATCATCTGGATGAAAGTTTCTCCTAGTGAATAGGCATAGGCAGAAAAATCTTTTCCCGATTCTTCGTGTTCGTGAGTCGGTCTTTTGTTGCTGATGTGCCCGTCGATAATCACTTGCAATGATTTCTCGATAAAGGTGCGATACTCGGGATGAACGTCTTCATGCCACAACATAGCGGTCCAGGTCGTGGCAGCATACTTTTCTGTGTGTTCACTTTGGAGCAGTTCATTGGTTGTATCGAGGAAATATTCGTAAAGTTCGGGGGAGTTCATGTTTTTATAGATCATCGCCGCGACTTTGCTTGATGCGATTTCCTCATCAAGTTCCCGCTCATTGATAGCAGTGATTTTTGTGGCAGCCCGGCTGGCAAAATCCTTAGGGACGTCTTTTTCCAATGCAGATGGAGCTATTGGCGTTATTTTCGGCTTTTCTCGGTTTTGCTGTTGATCCTCGTCCTGAGAAGTTGCCGGTGGAGTTTGCGCGGCAGCAGCCTCATTTTGACCATTCTGGTCCTGGTTCAAATTCTGAATTTCACCTGCTGCGGGAGTTGCAACCTGCTCTGCCACCTCTTCGTTCATGGGTTTCCTGTCGAATTAATTTTTCTGGAACGGTGCGCCTGTTAAGTAATCAAAATCAAGGACAGTCTCTCTGCTCTTGCAGGAAGTTCTGCTCTGCAAGAAATTAATACCCTCTGGACTTATCCGACGGGTTTTGCCGGGTGTAAGCGATTTGATATTCTCAGAGGTTACTTTTATTTTACTGTAAATTCATCGTCCTTGCTATTGGTTTTAATCTGCATGGTTAAATAATAAAGATCTAACCGGGTCTGACAAAAGCTGATACCTTTTGAATATTCCATCTGGAATTCGATAGGTGGATGATTCTGGGGTTTAAAATGCAACTCCAATACCTTGTTGGGCTATTACCTGGCAATAATCAGCGATATCGTTGATATTGACTGAAAATCCGGATGCAATCCCTGTTAATAAAGACCAATTTGACGTTAGCAATTGCCTTCGGAATCTCCGCTGCATTTTTAACTAGGCGTGGTAAAAGTAACATGTTATCATCACGATAAAGAATAACTGGATGTAAAAAGGCTTTTAATTATTGCGCCGCATGAGGCTAACAATAAGTGATGTAAAAACCTGATAAAAAATGGAGCTGATATGACAATTAAAGTAGGGATTAATGGATTCGGTCGAATTGGACGGTTGGCGTTTCGAGTGATGGCTGCCCGTGAGGATATCGAGGTCGTGGGGATTAATGATTTGATCGACGTAGATTATATGGCCTATATGACCCGATATGACTCATCCCATGGGAGATTTGACGGTGAAATTTCTGTTGCAAATGGCCAGCTGATATTGAATGGAAAACCCATCAGAGTGACGGCGGAAAGGGACCCTGCAGCACTGAAATGGAACGAGGTCAATGCGGATTTTGTCATTGAATCAACTGGCCTTTTTACCGCAACTGAAAAGGCCCAGGCCCATCTGAATGCAGGGGCTAAAAAAGTTGTGATTTCAGCCCCCTCCCCTGATGCCCCGATGTTTGTGATGGGCGTGAATCACTTCACTTACTCAGCGGACATGAACATCGTTTCTAATGCCTCATGTACAACTAACTGCCTGGCTCCGATTGCAAAAGTGCTGCACGACAATTGGGGTATTCTCGAGGGGCTCATGACGACGGTCCATTCTGTCACGGCGACACAACGGCCAATTGACGGGCCCTCATCCAAAGACTGGCGCGGGGGACGGGGTGGATTTCAGAATATTATTCCATCCTCCACAGGTGCAGCCAAAGCAGTGGGAAAAGTGATCCCTGATTTGCAGGGCAAGCTGACTGGAATGTCCTTTCGTGTCCCAACAGCCAATGTTTCCGTGGTGGATTTGACCGTTCGCCTCGAAAGAGCCACCTCATATGAAAATATTATGCTGGCCATGCGTAATGCCTCGCAAGGGGAACTGGCAGGAATTCTTGGTTATACAGAAGATGATGTTGTTTCAAGCGATTTTATGACTGATCCCAGGACTTCGATCTTTGATGCCAAAGCTGGGATTGGGCTAAATGACAACTTTCATAAAATTGTCAGCTGGTATGACAACGAATGGGGGTATTCCAACAAGGCGGTTGATTTGATCGCATATATCGACAGCGTGAGTTAACTGTTAGATTAAAGGTCCGCCGCAGTCGTGTCCCCTTTATTTGCTGAGATATTCCCGGACTCATGTTGTTCGGGAAATCAAAAGAGAGCTGGAGCTTCAGGCCTTGATGTTAATGATAGGTTTGACATGATGAAGAATCTTTACCATTTTTTCCTGACTGTCCATGATCTGGAAGATATCCTTATAAGCAAAAGGTGATTCATCAAGGGTTCCACTCACTACTTTAGCTTTAATGCCAACCATCGTCTCCCTGAACTGGTCGAGGGAGAGCTGTTGTTTTGCTTTTCTTCTACCTAGAATTCGTCCGGCACCGTGGGAGCTGGACCAGAGGCTGTCTGGATTTCCCAGCCCTTCAACGATAAAGGAACCGTCCCGCATATTCCCCGGAATAACACCTGACATACCATTTTCTGCCTGTGTCGCACCTTTGCGATGGATCCAGAGACCGTGTTTGAATTCCGCATGATTGTGATTTCGATTGATCAGGCGGGTCGTATCCATCCGGGCAAACGGCTGATTCGGGAGTGTTTCGGAAAGGATATCGAAAATCTTGCCGATGATCCGTTTTCGATTTTCCAACGCGTAAGCAACACAGAAATTCATGTCCTTGAGATAGGCCTGACCGTTTGTTGAGTTGACTTCAAAACCGAAATGCCCTTCTCTGGCTTTGCCGTCTCCGCTTGCCAGTCTCATGTAATGGCTGGCTACGTCATGCCCGAGCCCTCGCGAGCCCGAATGAACAATAATCCAGACTCGCTGGTCCTCATCAAACCCCAATTCGATAAAATGGTTTCCACTACCAAGCGTCCCCAACTGCTTTAGCCCCTTTTTACTGAAGATCCCGTGCAAAACCTTCGTTTTCTCCAGGTGGCGATAATCCCATTTTGCGGGATGGACATTGGAATTGAAACCAGTGGGAACCTGAGCATAAATTTTTTTATAAATGATTTCAGTAAAAGGGATCAAATGTTCTGCCGCGATTCCGGTTGCTGTGGCGCACATGCCGCATCCGATATCGTAGCCGACCCATGAGGGTAGGATATAATTATCTGTGCCGACAACGCCCCCGATAGGCAGGGTGTATCCTGTATGAGCGTCTGGTAGCAGGGCGCCGGTGATAGCAAAGCCATTTTCCATTGCCGAGTAAAACTGGTTCAGCGCTTCCAGCTCTATGCCTTCGGCAAATATCTTAATTTTCTTGCCGGCAATTTTATTTTGCTGACTTGGTTTTTTACTTTTACCTGGCATGCCAAGGTGATGAAGGAGGGATTTTTGACGCTGATGTTATATTCTACTGACGAGGGAGAGTAGTCGCAAGCCCATCATCAGAAATGAGTACACACAAAGGCCCATCACTGCCAGAGCCATCCAGAATCCAGCTGAACCGTTAACCGTAAACCGCCTGAGGCTTAAAATCTGACCGATGATAAATCCGGCAATAAATCCCCCAATATGCGCGGCATTGCTGACTCCCGGCAGTAAAAATCCCATAACAATTAATATCAAAGCCCACATCCCCATCTGTCGAACCAATTGTCTGCCATAAAAGCCCCCCCGTTTTCTCCCAAAGGCAATCATAGCCCCCATTAGACCAAAGACAGCCCCTGATGCTCCAATAACAGGCAACAGCGCACTCCTTGTTCCCAAGAATGAGTTGGCAACTAAGGGTGTAAATACTGCGACCAGATTTCCAGCAACTCCGGAAAGAATGAAAATGATCAGCATTTTGTGAGGCCCAAACAGATACTCCGTCTGGGGTCCCAGATCCCTGACCCACATCATGTTGAAAAGGATGTGAAGAATCCCACCATGAAGAAATGTCGCGGTAACCAACACCCACCAGTTCCCCGCCAGCATCAATCTGATGTCGGCCCATCCCAGCAGATTCAGTGACACATAACTGGGCGCTGGCAGTAGGCCCAGAAAATCACGACCCATTGGCATATGAGTTGGGATGAAAAGAGGCAGCGCATAGGCGAGTATGAAAAAAGCCACATTGATAGCAATGATCGGCTTGACAAAGCTGCGAATGTTGAAACCAAAAGTTGATAAAAACCTTTGTTTCTGTCCAGGGTGTTTCAGATTGCAGTGGGGGCAGTTTTCCATATAATCGCTGACCAATTTTCCACATCCGGGGCAGATGATCGACGTTCTTTCACTCATAGTAATTTCTAGTTATGGGATTACTGAAGATAAACCGCTTTGTCAGAAGTTTCTCCAGAAGAATCTGTTGGTGCAAAACAGAAATGGGTGAGACTCAGAAGGCGGACTTGTATCTGTCTAAAAACAAATATGTCTGTTGCTATATTTCCATTTTTTCCAATGTTGAAGAGGTTGTCAATCAACTTCTCTGTAAACGCTTCGTAATAAGCGGGAGTTGTTTCGACAGACTATTTTTTTTTCGATATACTTCGAACAACGAGAAACAGGTAATAGAATCTCTCGCATAATTATTCTGTTTGATGGGGATGGGAACAGATCGATGATCAAAAAAGGTGGGGCTCCAGAGTGAACCCGCCTCGTGAAATATCAGACTATGAGTGAATCAAAATTTTTCTATCCGATCATTATCCTGGTTTTCTCGTTAGCGGCCCTGGTAACCTCCCTGTTTTTATATATTTACTGGTACCTTGAGGTCAGTGAGGGACTTAGAACAGTCGTGAGAAAGTTTAAATTGGATCAGCAGCAGGTTCTGGAGCCGCAAACCTGGATTGTTGTTTTGGTTTTGTCTATTCTAGTGGGATTTATCATTATCTGTATTATCATTATTTTTATATACAATCAAAAAAATCTGCAGCTTTACCGGATGCAACACAATTTCATCAATAACTTCACCCATGAATTGAAGACGCCGGTGACCTCACTGAAATTGTATCTGGAAACATTTCTGAAGCATAGGCTGTCCAGAGAGGAGCAGGAGAAGTATATTGGTTATATGCTCCAGGATGCGGCACGCTTATCTGATAATATCAGCCGGATTTTGAACCTGGCCCAGATTGAAGGGAAAAGTTACAAAGAGGACCCTGTTATTATCGATCTGGTGGAAGTGACAAAGCAGTTCCTGGTAAATAATAGACACCTGTTTCAGGGCAGTGAGATAATAGCACACAATCCTTCGAAGAAGCGTGTGCTGTACAGTATTAAATTGTCTCTCTTTGAGATTCTGTTAATGAATCTTTTAACGAATGCAATCAAATATAACAAATCCCATAAACCTGTTGTGGATATTACATTCGCTCATGAAGGCCGTTCGCTGCTCATCAGGTTTGCTGATAATGGGATTGGTATTGATAACGTGGATCTCAAAAAAATCTTCAAAAAGTTCTACCAGGTGGGTCGATCTGAGAATATGTCGGCAAAAGGAACCGGGATTGGGTTGTATATGGCAGACACTATAGCTCGCATGCATAATGGAAGGATTCGTGCTGAAAGTAGAGGTAATGGATTGGGATCGGTTTTCACGTTGAAGTTGCCCTATATTTCTCGATAGGGTCTACTTCTCGAACTCCAGGCGGGCATCCTTTGTTGTAACAAACAGTCATCATCCAGATAGGAAAACTTGTGAAAAAGCCTGAAGATACCCGTATTCTTGTAGTAGAAGATGAGCGTCATATCGCTGAAGGGTTGAAACTGAATCTGTCATTTCAGGGCTATGATGTTAGAATTGCGCTGGATGGCATCACCGGTTTACAGGAGTGGAGATCCTGGCAACCGGATTTGATCGTCCTGGATCTGATGCTCCCGGGCATCGATGGCGTTTCCATACTTCGAAATATTCGTCTGGAGAACGAACAGATCCCGATTCTGGTGCTTTCTGCGAAAACTGCTCCAGATGATAAAGTGCAGTGTTTCAGTTACGGTGTGGACGATTATCTTCAAAAACCGTTTAATCTGGATGAATTTTTGCTGCGGGTAGAACGACTTTTGAAAAGATCTTCCTGGAATCAATCTGCTATCGATGATGGCGACAGTGACTCAACATTTGGAGAGTTTTATGATTTTGGGGATAATCGGATCGATTTCAACCTCTCGGTAGCACACTGTAAAAATGATCAGATCAAACTGACCGAACAGGAAATTAAACTGATCAAGCTCTTCATTGCGAATCGGGGTAAACCGCTGTCTCGTAAAAAACTTTTGGAGATCGGCTGGGGTTACACCGGAAAAACAGAGACCCGGACTGTCGATAATTTTATTGTTCGTTTCAGAAAATACTTTGAAGAAAACCCTAAAAAACCTAAATTCTTCAAAAGCTTGCGCTCGGTTGGGTATATCTTTAACCACGATGAAACCTGATTTCTGTGGGCTGGGCTGATTGCGTTTGTTCAAGCTGCCCAGTCTCTACTCCTTTATCAAATTCATCATCAATTTATTTTTCATCCCTCGTTAAGCCGGAGGGGGAAAGAGGTTATTGGAAATTTTTCGAACAGGGAGTTCTGCCATGAGTGACACAATCACAAAATTTGGTCCGATTTCATTTATTACCGGAACAAAAGGAGGGAGGTATCCATATTGCCATTCTCTATATATTGAAGAAGCGGGTGTGGTCATTGATCCCGCGTCCTGCCTAGATCAGTTGCAGGAAATCGCCCGGTCGGGACAGGCTAAATCCGTCTGGCTTTCCCATTGGCATGAAGATCATATCATGTATCTTAATCTGTTTGAAGAACTTCCCATCTGGATGCACGAAGCTGATGTCCCACCGATGAAGGATCTTGACACATTCATCGATTGGTATTTTTACTCGGATTCTGAATATGAAAGTATGCGGGAATCCTGGCGACAGATGATGGTGGAGATGTTCAACTATCAGCCCCGCAAAATCAGCCGATTTTTAAAAGACGGAGAAATCATCGACCTTGGCAGTGTTACGGTGGAGATTCTACATTCCCCGGGACACAGCCCCGGAAGCCTTTCATTTTATTTCAGGGAGCCACAGGTTCTCTTTCTGGGTGACACGGATTTGACTCCGTTTGGACCTTGGTATGGTGATCTCTATTCTGATATCGACGCTATCTATCAGACTGTTGAGCGGCTGAGAAATATCCCGGCGAAGATCTGGCTGACCGGTCATGAACAGGGCATTTTTGAATCGAACCCGGGTTCATTGTGGGATGATTATCTGCAGGTGATTCAGACCCGGGAAGACAAGCTTCTGGATTTTCTCACTGAACCACGAAACATGAAAGAGATAGCCGATCAATGGATCATCTATGGGAAGCCCAAAAAGCCCGTCGAAATGTTTGCCCTTCTCGAGACGATCAGCATGTCCAAGCACCTGGACAGGCTGCTAAAAAAAGAAGTTGTCGAATCGGATGGGGATCGGTATTGGATTAAATAATTCTTCCTCATTGTTCATGCAGACAAATTCAGCAGTCCGGTTAGGTTTTTGCAGAAAGCTGAATGATGAAACCTGGATCGGGTTTATAAGGATTTATTAGATTTTCTTAGTTTAGCATAGCGAAAATAAACCTTGTTTGAGTGAGGCAGGCAAGTTTGGCGGTTTTTCGTGAAGCAAACTTAGAAAATCTCTAAATCTTTATGCACAGAGACGGGTTTATCATTCAGCTTCTGTTTTGCAAAAACCTAACCGGACATTGCTGAGACAGATTGGTTCATTGACCATTGATCAATAAACCGATGGAAAGTAGAAGACTGAACAGAAAGGTCAGGCGTGCGGTTCCGGCTAGCGCTTTGTTCAGAATTTTCCCGTTTTCGTACAGGACCAGTCGCAACGGAAAGAGTGCGACGGGAAGTGAAATGAGGATCAACAATGCATAAATTGGAATCATTTGTGTGTAGACTGAAATAATGGGGGTTAGGTACGCAAAACTGAGTAAAAAGACATACTCTACCCGGCTGCCTTTGTCCCCCAGCATAACCGCCATGGTCCGTTTACCCGTTTGCCGATCGGTTACAATATCCCTGAGATTATTGACCACAAGGATTGCTGTGATCAGCAACCCTACCGGCAGGGACATAATAATTGCCAGATTTGACAACTGCAGAGCCTGGACAAAATAGGTTCCACAAACAGCCACCGGACCAAAAAAAATAAATACAAAAAGGTCCCCCAGACCGTTTGATGCCAGCGGAAATGGGCCCCCACTGTAGGCCAGGGCTGACAAGATGGCGGCAAGACCAAGTAACAGAATAGGCCAGCCACCAATCAGCACCAGGTAAAACCCGGACAATCCGGCTGCTATCAATGTTCCCAGCATAACGCGTTTCACGGTTTGAGCTGGGATCAAACCGCTTTGTGTCACTCGCACAGGGCCTAACCGCTCTTCGGTATCCACTCCCTTTTTGAAGTCAAAATAGTCGTTGGCCAGGTTGACCCCTATCTGCAGCAACAGTGAAACAACCAGAGCAGCAGCAGCAGGCAGCGGATTGAAGTGACCGCTTTTTAGAGCCAGCGCAGAGCCAATGAGTACAGGAGACACAGCTGCCGGGAGTGTTTTGGGTCGGATGGCAAGAATCCAGGCTTGCAGTGGCGAAATCCGGAGTTGTTTGGTTGTGTTCATTTGCAATGGTCGAACAGGTGTTTAATTATTTTTCCAGATACAAGTGCTTGTTGAATGTTCGCTCCAGATAATCGATCAGAAAGTAAAGAGTCAGCCCCAACAAACTCATGCCCAATATACCCGCATACATTTCGGCATAAAGAAGTACCTGGTATGTTTCAACAATAATGTAGTATCCCAGACCATAGGTTGTCAGGGACTGTTCAGCTATAAACAAAACTGCGACTGCGGTTCCGATCGAGATGCGTAAAGCGGTGAGAACGGCTGGAAGCGAAGCCGGGATATATACATAGCGAAACAGCGCGCGCCTGCCGGCTCCGATAGAACGAACCGACAAGATGAGTTCCGGAAGCAGGTTTGCCGCCTCGTCGCGGACGACAACCAGAATCTGAAAAAAAACGATCACGGCAATCAGGAAAATCTTTGAGATGTCGGTAATGCCCATTAGAATATAAATAACTGGGAGAAAGACAATTTTTGGAATCGGATAAATGATGGCGATCAGGGGGTCGAAAATCCGGTTCAGTTTCGGCATCTGACCCAGAGCCAGGCCGGCCGGTACGGCAGTGATCACGGCCAGAGTAATTGATGCCAGCACACGGCCGGTGCTGGCCAGGAAATGGAGTCCCAGATCTCCGGTCATAGATGTCAGGAATATAGGAATCACTTCAATCGGTGACGGCATAATCGGACTGTTTAGCAACCAGGATAGTACCTGCCAGAAGACCAGGATCATTAGTACGCCTGAAAAAATAGTGGCCAGGCTCAAGGATTTCTTCATGTGGATTTCTCCAACTTCGTGCGGATTTTTGCACACATGACTTGAAACGATTTATGTCTAAAATCGGTTGCCGATAGATTACTGATGATCTCAGGCTTGCGGTTGGTCGTTTTTCCCAGAATAAGAATTTTCCGGCCCATGAACACCGCTTCTTCGATATTGTGAGTCACAGTGATACAGGTCAGGTCGCGTTCACGATTCAGCTCGACAATCAGGTCCTGCAGGTCTTTGCTGGTGGGTGCGTCTAAAGCTGAAAAGGGTTCATCCATTAACAGTAGATCGGGTGACAGTGCCAGTGTTCGGGCCAGGGCTGTTCTCTGTCTTTGGCCTCGCGACATTTGAGATGGATATTTGTCCTTTAGTTCCGCAATTCCCAGCCGTTGCAGCCAGTAATCGACAATTCGCTTTTCTGCGTTCTTGTCCAGTTTTGAACCTGAAGGTGCATGCAGGCCATCGGGACCATAAAATTTGCGAATGGTTAATCCCAGATCCACGTTTTTTTGCACGGTTGACCAGGGCAAGAGACCATGATCCTGTAGAACCAGGCCCGTTTGTGGTCTGGGGCGGTTGGATATTTCACTGTCAATGGAGATGGTGCCAGAATCCGATTTGATCAGCCGGGTGATAAAATAGAGAAAGGTGGACTTACCACAGCCGGATGGACCGATAATTGACCAGAGTTCGCCCTTTTTGATAGAGAGCGAAAACCCTTCAAACAGGCGGGATTGATTCGGATAGGAGAATGTCAGGTTGCTGATTTCAATCATGGGCAGAAGAAGTGTCGGATTCGGCCTGGATAATTGCCATTATAAACCAGGTAGAAAAGACGATGTCACTGACATGTCATATGACAGTGGTTTTTTCAGCAATCCCCTCTTGACCATCCATTGCATGACATCGCTCCACTGTCGTTTGTCTGGGACTGAATTTCTGGAGAATCTGGGAATCGGGTAGCTTTTTTGAACATTTCGCGGGACGCGGATTTTTTTTAGCATTAATTCCCGATAGGATTCCGGAGATGCGTTCAAACGTGCGACCGCACGATCCCATGCATAGAGAAAGCGCTTCAGCGCTTCAGGATTCTGCTTAATGGTTTTGAGGCTGAATGTGAATAGGCTGGCACTGTATTGCGGATGGGCGGAGTCGTCAATAATCAGATTGGCCCCGGCTGCCAAAGCAGCTGAAGCAAGCGGATCTGGCAGTACTGCTGTGTCAATTTGCCCCTGCATCAGCAATTGAAATCGCTCCGGTATGGCAGGGATTGATTTCTTATTTGTCAGTTCGGAACCGAGCCCCCTGGTGTCCAAAAGGCGATCCGTTACATACTCGATGATGGTGTTTCGTGAGATGCCAATGGACGCTCCCGACAGGTCGGCCACACTTTTCAATCCGCTTTTGGGTCCTGCAACCAAACGGAACATGGGATATTTAGCGTGAGCTGTACGGATGGTGTAGACAACGTTCACCTGGGGCGTTTTCCGATTAAAGTTGGCCACAGTGGTCATTTCATTCAGCATGCCGTCCACTTCACCCGCCTGCATCAGCTGATCCCTGTTCAGTCCGCTCATCACCGGTATCAACTTAATTTTTACGCCTGCCTTTTCAAAGTCACCATCGGCCTCTGCGATATAATAGGGAAACGAATCGATGATGGGCAGCATGGCAATTTTCAGAGTTGCGGACACTTTTTCAATGCCGAATGACAAAAAGGGATTGCCGAGAATAAAAGCGGCGCATAGGAGAATAGTGAGCAGGTATTTTTTATGTGCAGATAATATTGAATTCATTGCTTTCCAAATGTTGATTTGCTTGATAATGATTCGACGAAGTAACCGTCTCTTTGGTCACCAAAAAATCTTAGACTGCTTATCCTCTGTTTGATAAGAGCAGTGGGAGATGTTATCCACCCTTATTCTAGCTGACTGGTTGAAATTATCAATGAGGGATTGTAAAACAACAATAAAGTGAACATTTGTTCTTGCCTAACCAGTCTACTTTTATTATGATGATACCTGCTATAATAGTAAATCGGCTTGAAAATATGAGTTAAAAGGCCACTTCATCGGAAAAAGACCAGCAATGTCCGGCTCGCTCGTGCCTCTCTCAAACAAGGCTGATTCGCTACAGAAGCTTGAGAAAATCTAATAAATCCTTCTAAGCTCGATCCAGGCTTCATCATTCAGCTTTCTGCAAAAACCTAACCGGACATTGCTGAAAAAAGACGAAATAAGATAAATATTCAAAGAGATTGTTAGTGATAAAAAAAAATGCCCGAGAGTTGCAACCGGAAAACAGTAACGGTTCGGAGAGAAACGGATCAACAATTAATGAGATGGATAATATCATTGTCAAAGGGGCAAAGGAACATAATCTCAAGAATATTGATGTGACATTTCCAAAAAAAAAGTTGATTGTTTTCACTGGGGTTTCTGGCTCCGGAAAATCCAGTCTAGCATTTGATACTATCTTCGCTGAGGGGCAAAGACGTTATATTGAGTCGCTCTCTTCCTATGCCAGGCAGTTTATCGGGCAGTTGGAGAAGCCCAAGTATGAAACTATCAAAGGACTTTCTCCAACCATCTCCATCGAGCAGAAATCGGCATCTAAAAATCCGCGTTCGACAGTAGGCACCATCACTGAAATTTATGATTACCTCAGGGTTCTCTTTGCCCGGATCGGCGTTCAGTACTGTCACCGTTGTGGGGAAAAGGTCGGTCGTGGGGATGCCTCCAGCATGGTGGAACAGATATTCGAGATGCCTGAGGCGACCCGGTTGATTATTCTGGCACCTGTGGTTGAGAATCGCAAAGGTGAATTTCGGGATCTACTTGAAAATCTGAAGGGAGATGGATATACAAGACTCCGCATCGATGGCGTGATCCAAAATCTGACAGATGTGCAGACCCTATCTAAAAATAAAAAACACGCTATTGAAGTGGTGGTGGATCGTCTGACCATCAAAGACGATGCTGCCTTCCGGCATCGGTTGACCGATTCGGTAGAGACTGCCCTGAAATTAGGCAGGGGAAAAATTATTGTTCATCTCCCTGAGGGCAGGGAAATCCCGATGAGTGAATACAGTACTTGTTGCGGTATCGCTTACCCGGAGCTCGATCCAACCCTTTTTTCCTTCAACTCTCCCAAAGGCATGTGCCTGGAATGTAACGGTTTGGGATCGGTTTTATCCATGGATGAGCATAAAATTGTACCAGACAGGTCACTCTCAATCAATGAAGGTGCCGTTGTGCCCTGGAAAAACTATTTTAATGGAAAACCCGGCAAGAGAGACGGATCCTGGGGGATGGAACACATCAAAGCTGTCCAGAAACACTGGGGTGTCGATTTTGACCTGGCGTGGGATTCATTGCCTGAATCTCATCGACAGCTTATTTTGTATGGTGCGGAAGGGGAGGAACTGGTCGTCAATTTCAGTTCGGCCAGAATTAAAGGAGCGGTCACGATGCCTTTCGAGGGTGTGATGAACACCTTGATGCGTCGTTATCTGAAGACGCAATCGGAATCGCAGAAGACATGGTATGGGAAGTTCATGTCGACAAAAACCTGTTCAACCTGCAACGGGCTCAGGCTGAAATCGGAAGTGCTGCATGTCAGAATCACAGACCGGTCTATTGTGGATTTGACAAAGATGACGATCAGTGAGGTTTTTCAGTTTTTCAACCAGCTCTCACTATCGGGAAATCAGAAATTGGTGGCAGAGGAACTGTTGAAGGAGATCCTCGCCCGCTTGCATTTTTTGTTGAACGTGGGCTTGGATTATCTGTCTCTGGACCGTAAAGGTCCGACGCTATCTGGCGGCGAGTCCCAGCGTATTCGTTTGGCCTCACAGATCGGATCGGAGCTGACTGGGGTTTTGTATGTCCTGGATGAGCCCTCCATCGGGTTACATCAGCGGGATAACATCAAACTGCTGGGAAGTCTTTGTCATTTGCGGGATATCGGGAATACCCTGATTGTAGTGGAGCATGACCAGGAAACCATTGAATCTGCAGATTGGGTGTTGGATATCGGACCGGGTGCTGGAAAACTGGGAGGGGAAATCGTGGCAAGTGGCACCCCGGCTGATATCCGGGAAAATCCCTTATCCCTGACGGGCCTCTATCTGTCTGGCAAGGAGAAGATTTCGGTTCCCGGGAAAAGACGGAAACCCGGCAAAAAAAGTGCTGCCTGGATTGCCATTCAGAAAGCGGCTGAAAATAACCTGAACAATATCAATGTCAGGCTTCCATTGGGTCTGTTTACCGTTTTAACCGGTGTCTCAGGTGCGGGAAAATCTTCCCTTTTGAACCAGATCCTCTATCCGGCTCTGGCGCGTAAACTACACAACGCCATGTTAACGGTCGGCAAACACCAGAAAATTCTGGGGTTGGAAAATCTGGACAAAATAATCAATATCGATCAAAGAGCGATAGGGCGGACACCACGCAGTAATACGGCCACCTATACCAAGGTTTTCGATTTGATCCGGGATCTGTTTTCTGAACTTCCCGAATCCAAAGCCCGAGGCTATAAAAAAGGCCGGTTTTCTTTCAATGTCAAAGGGGGACGCTGTGAGCATTGTAAAGGGGATGGATACATCAAGGTGGAGATGCATTTTCTGGCGGATGTGTTTGTTCCCTGTGAAGTCTGTGAAGGTAAGCGTTTTAATTCATCGACCCTGGAGGTTCGATTCAAAGGTTTATCCATTGATAATGTGCTTAATCTGTCGGTGCGAGAGGCCTGTGAAATGTTTGCGAACCAGCCCAGAATCTTAACCATTCTGGAGACCCTGAACCAGGTTGGACTTGCCTATATCAAGCTGGGACAGCCTGCGACGACACTCTCTGGTGGCGAAGCGCAACGGATCAAACTGGCACGGGAGTTGGCAAAAAACAATACCGGGAGAACACTTTATATTCTGGATGAACCCACTACCGGTCTGCACTTCAATGACATTAAAATGCTGCTGAAAGTGTTGCAGCAACTGGTATCTACCGGAAACACCGTCATCGTGATCGAACATAATCTGGATGTGATCAAAAGCGCGGATTGGATTATCGATCTGGGACCCGAAGGGGGTAAAAACGGCGGACGAATTTTGGCCCAGGGGCCGCCGGAAAAAGTCGCGGCCGCCGCTAACAGCTATACCGGGGCCTATTTAAAAAAGGTGTTATAAGAGCTTGGGGGGACCTTATCGTTTGCTGTCTGTCGACACCACGGATCCGGTCTGCTGCGGCCGCTTGATTCTGACTGTTTTCCTGATTTTTCCAGGACCTGCTAACCAGATCAACGTACATGAAATGGCCAGGCTGACAATGGACATGCTCAGTGAAATCGAGTAGTCGTCTGACATGTCGCGAATTAAACCGGAGACAAAGGCCCCACAGGATCCGCCCAGACCTCCGCCGATGCCGATCATGGCGAAAATGACGCCGAAAGCCCGTCCGGAAAAAATGTCAGCGCTGACCGAGGGTAGTAAGGGGGCTGCAGAACCGTAGCCGATCCCAAAAAGCAGGGCGAAAAGCAGGGGCAGAACAATATTTCCGGATCCGGCAGTAATCAGGCAGGCAATTCCCAAAGCTGCAATGGCTCCGCCGGCGGTGCTGATTTGTTCGCGACCGTAGATGTCCGATAGAAACCCGAAGAGGATTTTTCCACCAGACCCGGCAATTCCCAGGATGCCAAAAAACAGGGTCGCTGTTTGTTGGGTCAACCCACCGTCCACCATGGCGGAAACCGAATGCATTAGCGTGCTTTGATATGCAAAGGAGATGCAGAAAAAGGCACTGGTCAGAAACCAGAACTGTTTTTTCCCCATGGCCTTGAAAAGGGTCCAGTCCCGCCCTGCCCAATCTCTATCCAGAATCTCAATTGCTCTCTTTGGCGTGACACCTTCCGATTTCTTGTGGGACGAGTCTCCATCAGGAGATAAATTCATCTCGGCGGGACTTTTCCTTGCGAAAAGAAGGTTCAACGGGGCGACCAGGAACAGTACCGCTGCAGCGGCACAAAGATAAGCAGTTCGCCAGCTATAAAACGTGATAATTTTCTCAAGAATCGGTACCAGCACCAGCATGCCGAAACCGATGCCGGACATGGCGATCCCTACTGCCAATCCTCTTTTCCGCTCAAACCAATTTGGAAGGAATGCCGAATGGGAAGTAAATCCGATCAAACTGACGCCTATGCTGGCAAAAAAACTGTAGGCCAGATAGAAATGCCAGAGTTCCTGTGCTCTGCTGGTCAAAATCAGGGCTGCAGCCAGCAACACGGAACCAAATGGGATCACCCAGCGGGGGCCGAACCGGTCCTGTAGATGTCCTGTCAGAACGCCCATGGTTGCATGACAGATAATAAAAATGGAAAAGATACTGGATGTGACTGCCCGGCTCCAGCCAAAATCTTTGATGATAGCCAGAAAAAAAACTGAAAAGGAGTACCAGATACCAAAGGCAATGGCCAGGTTTATAAAGCCAATGCCAATGATAACCCAACCATAAAAAAACAGAGGGGTTTTTGTGGAAGCGGTTTGATTCATTCAGGGAAGCTAAATGGTGTGATAAAGGCGTCAGATATGGGCAGTCATATTTGAATTGCCGGATTCGCAGGTCGGAGACTGACCTTGATGTTAACTGCCTTTTTCAATCGCACAGTGCTCTGAGTTCTAGAGCCGGAGGCGCTTCATGTTTATGCTTTTGTGCCAGATGCCGCTGCCAGACGAAGGAAGTGATCGGGTCCAGGGTTTGTTCATGCATGGTCTCGGCGTGTTTCAGGCAAAACCGAATGCCTTTTTCCATTTCGTTGTAAGTATGGCCCAGATCCGCTTCGTCTGTCTGGTTGTTTTCGAGTCCGGCCGAGGGTGTGCGGTCGATATGAGATTCTTCAATCACACCCTGCTTTTTGAAATGATCCAACAGTTGATAGACCTCTGATTTGAACAGCTCCCCTATGGGGAAAAAATCGGCCAGTGCATCTCCACCCTTAGTGTCATATCCGATAAAATCTTCGGACAGGTTTCCTGTTCCAATAACACGAACCCGTTTTCCCGGAAATAGACTGGAAAGATTATGGGCGACGCCATACAGAATACACATTCTGGCACGACTGCGGGCGTTCCCTTTGTTGGTCTCAGTCAGTTCGGATGGGTCTGTGACATGTACTTGTTGATTGATGGCGTCGGCGATGGCCTGCACCGGTCTGACCAGATGCTGAATGGCGAGTCTTTCTGCCAGGTTGGCGGAGCGGGCGTTGAATGTTTGGACGTCGACATCGTTAAAGGGCATGCTGATCCCGTATACAGCTTCCCTGCCCAGTGCCCTGGAACATAAAGTAGCCGTTAGAGATGAATCGGCGCCTCCGCTTAAACCGACAACGGCAATGTCTGTCAGATGTTTAATTTCAGTTGTGATGGCTTGCACCAATTTTTCGCAATCGCGAATCATTCTCTTCTCCAAGTTGAAAGCTGTTGGTCGGAATCGGTTTTTTCAATCTTTTAACCACTAAATCAAAGAATTTGCGAATAATCAACCTTCATTCCTGTAAGGGTTTGAGGAAAATCTGGTTTTTTCTTGATCAATGGTTTTTCCGATTGCGGTATTGATGCTGTTTAATGGGGACAAGAAATGGGAATCTGCAGTCGGTTCAGGGGTGGTGTAATCTGGAAATGTGCTGCACAATCTTGTGTTCGTTCAGAAGTGTTCAGGGAGATCATAATTCTGCGTTCATTTTTTTTTGAACTGCGATAGACTGCTGTCAGAAGAGTCAACACCCTTTTTTAACCATGATCCGATAAAGCATGCAGAATATCAATTTTTATAAAAAGCAGTTGGATCAGGAAACATGATAGTCCCCCTTTAACGTTTTTCCAGCCTATTCGCCCTTTGAAGGGGCAACGGGTGATGTTAAGATTGATGACACTTTTCCTGGGGGCTATCATAGACATCGATTATGTTTTCAGGGGATAATTTTGGCTCGGTTAAATAATGAAGAAATATCATGATATTACAGTAACAGAGACATTAATTTCACAAAAAATATATTGATTAATGTCAATGTCAGGTTAAGGGAAAATATATTTTACCCCGCCGTTCGGATATACTTCATAGCTCGCCCCTAAATTCAAGCAGAATAGTCGCCCGGATAAGTTTTTCCAGAAGAAATTGCGGAAAAAACGTCTCTGGACAACACTTATCGGGAAAATACCGAAAGACTGGTTTTCTAAGCAGTATCTGGACAGGGCATTTGTATGGTCGATAAAAAACAAGCAACGGGAAAAAATGAGCAGTGAAATCACAAGAATAAGATGGCATGGCAGAGGAGGACAGGGAGCAATCACAGCAGCGAAAATCGTTGCCAAAGCCGCGTTTGATTCCGGTTATGAGGGGATCGTGATGGTTCCCTCTTTTGGAACGGAAAGGCGTGGGGCGCCGGTTTCCACTTCTCTGAAAATTTCAAAAACAAAGATTAATGACCTTTCTCCAACAGAAAATCCGGATATTGTCGTTGTTCTAGACCATCTAATCCTGGATGAGGTGGATGTAACGGCCGGATTAAAGGAGGGCGGACTGCTGGTTTTGAACTCCCCCCGGAAATTAGAAGATTATCAGTTTAAAAATATCAAGCTGGCGATTGCAGATGTCACAGGCCTTTCCAGCGAGGTCGGATTGAAAAAAGGGATTGTTAATTCAGGAATTATCGGCGTACTCGCGAAAGCGGTCGATTTGGTGAAGATGTCGGTGCTGGCCAAAGGTATCGAAGCAGAATTTGTCGGTAAAAAGCCTGAAGAGAACGCCAAGTCAGCCCTGTTGGCATACGAGAGAACTGAGATGGGAGAGATGTAAATGGACGACAAGAAATGCATAATAATGACATCCAACAGCAAGTCCGGTCCGGGAGACGCTGGTAGAACAGGTTCCTGGAGAGTTGAACGGCCTGTCATCGATCTGAAAAAGTGTACCCCGGCCAAACGACAAAAAGCCTCTTGCTATCTCTGCTGGTTGTATTGTCCAGACGGTGTTATTTCGAAGGAATTGGAACCACAAATTAATCTGGAATACTGCAAGGGGTGCGGGATTTGTGCCCAGGAGTGCCCGACCAGTGCCATCGAGATGGTAGAAGAAACCAGGCTGATAGAAGAGGAGAGAAAAATAAATGAAAAGAATTGAATCTGGAAACGTTGCAGCTGCCTTAGGTGTCAAACTGGCAAAAACCCAAGTCGTGGCGGCTTATCCGATTACTCCCCAGACCCCTTTAACCGAAAAACTGTCGGAGCTGATAGAGGCTGGTGAACTTGAGGCTGAATACATCACCGTTGAAAGCGAGCACAGTGCTCTGGCAGTCTGTATTGGTGCTGCAAGTGCTGGTGCAAGGGCTTTTACGGCTACATCCGCTAACGGGCTGCTTTATATGAGCGAGCAAGTGCATTGGGCTGCAGGGGCCCGCCTACCACTGGTGATGTGCGTTGTCAACCGTGGCGTCGGAGCTCCCTGGACCGTCTGGAACGATCACCAGGATTCCATTTCACAGCGGGATGCCGGCTGGATTCAAATCTATGTCAATGATCACCAGGAGATTATCGACACTGTCATCAAAGCCTTCCGCCTGGCTGAAACGGTCAGTATTCCGGTGATGGTGTGTTATGACGGGTACTATCTCTCACACACCCATATGCCGTTTGACGTGCCCGATGAGAATAAGGTGGACACATTTCTGCCAGCATACAGTTATAAACATACACTGAATCCAGAAAGCCCCGAAAACCTTAATACAGTCACCATGCCCTTTGCCAGACCGGATCGGGATGGTGTGAACAAACCTGGATACATGGATATTCGTCATAATCTGCAGCAGGAGCTGAGAACGTCTATTCCTGTCTTCGAAGAAATCGACACTGCCTATAAAGCCATTTTTGGACGGGGTGGAAGCCCGATTCTATCTGCTTACAAATGCGAAGGCGCCGACTTTATTGTTGCAGCCATGGGATCCCTTTCAAATCGTATCAAGGATATTGTGGACGAGCTGAATCTGGAAGGGTTGAAAATCGGTGTGCTCAGCGTTCATCTTTATCGACCGTTTCCCCAGGCACAGATAATCGCTGCACTTCAAGATGCCAAAGGGGTAATTGTGATTGAGAAGGCCTTGAGCTACGGAAATCAGGGAGCACTGTTCGGTGACATCAAGGCCGCCCTGTATCCTTGTATTAAGCGGCCATTTGCTCACAGTTACATTATTGGACTGGGTGGCCGGGAGATCAAAAAGGCAGATCTTTACGATGCCATCAAGGAATCCTGTACCACCTCAGAAACCTTTGAAGACACATCCCGGTGGATCGGTCTTAACAGATAGGATAAAACATGAACAAACAAGTGACAAACCCTGTTAATTTGACAGCCGAAGAGTTTATGCATCCGGGGAATAGAGCCTGTTCAGGCTGCGGTCTGAGTACGCTATATCGAATTGGGCTGAAGGCACTGGGGAGAGACAGCATATTTGTTGTGCCGCCGAGCTGTCTGACTGTGATGCAAGGACTCTATCCCATTGCGGCGACTCAGATCCCGTGTCTTAATGTGACCTTCGCGTCGACCGCAGCTGCTGCCAGTGGTGTACGGGCTGCGCTCAAGGTGAGAAAAAAAGAAAATACCAAAGTGGTCGCCTGGGCCGGTGACGGAGGTACCAGCGATATTGGTATTCAATCACTCTCTGCTGCCATTGAACGGGGAGAGGATTTTCTTTATATCTGTTATGACAACGAAGCGTATATGAATACCGGAGTGCAGCGTTCAGGTACAACGCCGCAGGGAACGATCACCACCAATACCCCAATTAAGGGAAAGATTCAAAAGAACAAGGATCTGCCCAAGATTATCGCAGCCCATAACCCCACTTATGTGGCCACTTGCTCAGCAGCCTATCCGCTGGATTTTTATAATAAAATCATCAAGGCAATCAGTCTGAAAGGGATGAAATATATCCATATCCACACCCCCTGTCCATCCGGGTGGGGAATAGCGGAGCGGTTATCGATCACCGTAGGTAAAATGGCAGTCAATGCAGGACTGTATGATCTTTACGAGGTTGAAAACGGGAAGAAGACGTTGAGCGGTCCTTCAAGTAAACTCCTGCAAAAAAAAGAGCTGCCGCGCGTCGCAGAGTATTTGAAAATCCAGTCCCGGTTTAGAGCCCTGTCTGAACAACAGATAGCCGAAATTCAAGCGGAAATTGATACCAAATGGGAAGGTTATCGACAGGAGGTGGGATAGTCGAGGATGATATCCGGCGGTTCATTTCCCGAATCGCCTCTCCCTCTGTTGATAAATGCGGATAGTTCGCCAGAAGTCGATTATTCTAAAAGCGGGCCAGTAAATTTCGGTAAAATAGAGCTCTGAATAGGCGCTTTGCCAGAGCAAAAAGCCGCTCAAACGCTCCTCTCCGGATGTGCGAATGATGAGATCCGGATCCGGCATACCTTCGGTGTAAAGGTTTTGAGAGATGGTCTCCTCATCGATATCGTCTATTGCCAACTCTTTGGCTTCAATCTTACAAGCGATTTTCTTGACTGCATCCACAATCTCTGCCCTGCCACCATAGCTGACAGCGATATTCAGATGAAAATTGTCATAATCTCGGGTCAGATCCTCGATCTTTTTAATTTCATCATTTATCTCTTTTGACAAATACTCCAGCCGACCGATGACCTTGATTCGGACTTGGTTTTTCTGGATCAGCGGTTCGTTCTGGAAATCTTTAAGCTTTTTTTCCAGAAGATTCATCAAAGTTGCCACCTCTTTTTCACTGCGGTCAAAATTTTCAGTAGAAAATGCATACAGTGTGACCATTTTGATGTTGAGGCGCCAGCACCAGCGCAATAACTCTTCAACCTTTTTGGCACCAAACAGATGACCTTCCGTCGCTTCCAGGCCTTTCCCTTTAGCGAATCTTCGGTTTCCGTCCAGAATAATACCAATGTGATGCGGTCTTGGACCGTTTCTTATCTGGCGCCAGAGAATTTTTTCGTACAGTTTGTAAATCAGAGGTTGAACTTTCATTTTATGCATGCTGCGGTTTCATTTTTTCGTGGGTTGAATTGCCCTGTTTTTATTAAGCCCTATGGTAAAATTGTGACCTATTTTAAGTCAACAACAGAATCTGTTGCAGGGCAAGCAGCGTCATCTTATTGCACATGACACGGGTAAATTGAATCGATAGTACTAAAACTGGCAGGGTTAGGGCGGATCGGTCTGTTTTCCTTGGGCTTGAATGCTATTTTGCTGTCATTGGTGTTTGATTTTGATCTCTATTTCCTGAAGCTGGTCGGTCACTATTTCCTCTTGGATCTCTTCAATATCTTCTCCCAAATCGTCGATAGTATCTACTAACCCCTCAATGATGTCATCCGGATCGAATATATCCTCAATGTCAATTTCAGGCTCCTCAAAATCGATGTCATCGATCTCGGCTGAATCGAGGTTTTCCAGGTTAATGGCGTCATCGCCACCAATACCTTCGCTGTCTGAATTTCCTGTCTCAAAAACATCTGCACCGCCGGCGCCCGGGGAAACGAGTCCTGGAGTTCCGGTCTGGCCTGCTCGGGGTGACTTCTCCTGACGGCCGGATTTCGCCTCCTCTTTCTTTTCGGCGGGGCTGGACTTTTTTTTCGTTTCCGGTTTGACAGATGTATCTGGAACCGCTTC
>JABGPJ010000106.1:36231-39950 GCA_018645005.1 Deltaproteobacteria bacterium
CGGGGTTTAAGGGGCTTGCGTCTCTTTTGAATTTTAAAACGAGCCTTGCCAATGGACATGGAGAGTTGACTGCTTTGAGCTGTGACATTATCAATTTTGAAAAACGACTGGGAGTAAAGTTCAAGTTCATCGCTTTTGGCGTTCAGCTTGATAGTGACACTGGAGTCTTTCCCGGTTTGAATTTCGTCCAGATTGCGAACCGGTATTATTTCGCCTGCTGTTTGGTAAAGGGTGTCTATCTGGTTTCGTCGTAGTTTGACGCCCCCTTTGTTGAGTATCATATTTCCAACCGTCACGGCTTGCGCCAGTGCAATACTCTGGCAGAGCATGATGATGATTGCGGTCAGAACTGAAATCTGATATTTCTTCATGACAATTACCACTATCGAAATGGTTATCGAGCCAAGACCAACAAAACGTGTATGTTTAAGCAAAACGCCTGTCGATTTTTCTTATTATATCAATCTGGGAGTCGTCTTCAATTCAAAAGATCTGTATAGCAGACAAGGTTACAGTATTTGCTATATAGGTCGAACTTGCCAGATTTGAAACCTGGTTTTTATTCTTGTAACCCAATGTAAAAGATGTTCCGGGAAATAGTTTGTATTTGATCTTAGCAGAAGTTGAGCTTGTAGCATATTCCGGTTTTACACTTTCCGAGGGGTTGACTATTTTCATCTGTTTGTATTTGTAGCTGTACCCCAGCGAAGGCGTAAAATCTCCAATGGGTATTGAGAGTTTATATGTAGCTGATGCACTTGAGTAGTCCTGATATTTGCCCACAGCATCGTTGACTGTGTAACTGAGCTTTGTTTTGTTTTTCAGTGGACCCAGTTTGAAATTGAAGGCGCTGTTGAATGTGATTTCCGTGCCATCGGTTTCGTTATCAATTTCGGCAGCATCGGCAGTTGCATCCTTGTTTTTGTATTCCAGCCCAACCTTCCAATTGGTGGTCTTACTGATGATATTCTTCACTTCGCCGGAGAAATAGGTCTCCTCCGAAACACCGTTTTCACCGATAAAATTACTGTTGTTCAAACGGATGAAATTCCAGCCGACGCCAGCGGTCAAGGTGCCTAAAAATGTCTTGCGCTCTTCCCATTCGATGGCGGCTTGTGTATAAGATGTTTCCCGACTTTGATATTCCTCTTTGGCGTATTTTTCCCTGAGCAGGATGCCTTTGAATCGTAGGACGGATTGATCCCCGATTTTAAAATCGTATTGGGGAACAAGAGTCAAAACCGCTTTGCTGGCACTGACGGGTTCAGTCGTTTCTGCCGGCACGTTATTCAGGTTATCGACCTGGGCTGCACTCAAAATCGCAATGAGCTGAAAAGGCGGTTTTCGGCGTTTCGGCTTGTTTCCAAAATGGATAATGAACTTTTTCCGTGCCTTGCCCTCTTTGGTAAAAGTGGTGATCTCGAAAGGGGTTGCTTTGCTTTTCAGGGTATAAGGGACACTGAATTCAATCTGGCTGTCATTTTTTATGGGGATCTTCTGGCCGTTCACATCGGCATGCAGAAGATTGGAAAACGCCGTGATCCCAATTTTTAATGTGCCCTGTTTTTCTTTGACGTAACTGACGGGTTCATGGGAGGGGCTGAAGATGAGGATATTTCCATCATCTGTTTCCGGGTAGGCAATACCCACTCTGGTTTGGAACTGCCACTTGATGTTTTTCTTGAGGCCTTTCCCTGTTTTATCCCTGATGCCAGGGGTCGCAACGGCTGTATAGATGGTACCAAATTCAAGGGGGCTTTTCGGTGTCAAGATTATCCGATCCTTAGAGGTTTCAGAGTCCACGCTGACCTTCCCACCTTTCCCGGACAGGTAAAAGAATTGAGGTTTGACTGTTTCCGGATCGATGATTCCGCTGAGTCTCAGGTGAATTTTGGCGTCTGTCAGCACACGAAGGCCTTTGACCCTTGGAGATACCATCAGGACCTTCAAGTACTGGTTTGCCGGACCAAAAAGCATTGCCTTGGGAATTTTCCGGGTTGTAAAATGCCAGGTACGGATCTTATTTAATGTATTTCCAGCTTTCGATTTAATCCGGTTCGAAAGAACGACCTGATAGCGGGTGTTATATTGAAGTTTTTTTGCAGGAACGAGGGTAATTTTTCTATCTGCGACGATGAGCTTTCCTTTTAGTTTTTGTTTTTTACCCTTTTTTGAAGTGGTAAACAGAAAAAAGGATTCTGGTGAAATGCTTTCCTGAGCGAGGGGTTCGTTGAATGTAACTACAATAGGGGTCTCTGGTTTACTTTCCCGGGACTGATCTGCGGGCAGGAAAGATAGCACTCCCATGTAGTTCCTTCTTTTTGATGGTTTCCCCCAGGGCACGGATAGCTCTCCGGGCTTGGCCAGTTTTTTGGCAATGTGGCGCATGGTAGCCATCGGCACCCCCACCTGCAGGTTCTCTGGGAGTACTTCTGAAAAATGCAGTTCTATTTTTCCATCAGCAAGAATCTTTTTCGCAGTCACTTCGAAATATTGATCAGCCTGATCGATTAATCCGATGAAACCAGGCCCATATAACATGACTGTTGTGCTAATAAAATCGCCAACCCGAATCTCACTCTGTTTATATGATACTTTCATCATCTGAGAGCTTCGGGAATTAAGCTTCGTCGTTGGCTGATCTTTCCAGCCTTTACCGTACCGGCTATTAAAGTGAACGATATATGAGAATCTGGTCGGTTGATCTGTTTCGTTGACGATTTTGAACTGAAGTCTCAATTCCTGATCTTCCGTATTCCAGGTCTGAACTATAGGAGAAAGTTTGATCTTGTCATTTGTCTGGGCGAAAACGGACCACCCGAGGGACAGGATTGTGAATATCAGTATCAGTTTTCTGGATGCCAAATGTCCTCGTTATTTGTTAAAAACGCCAGATTTAATTTGTAGATCTGCGAATAAAAGCCTCAATCCATTGAGGTTGTCGGACTACATAACTTTATTCAGTTCGGAGCTTCGCCAGTAAAATGAGTGAAGACCTACGGTCCCCAGGTAAAATTTCCCCAGATGGCTTCTCCCCAGTTTTGGGAAGAACAACTGCTATCTCCGCTGTCTTCGCTATCTCCGCTATCTCCGCTATCTCCGTCTGTAAAAGTGGCTGCCGGGGCTGATTTGAGATAGGTCTGATAATTGGCAATCGCGATATCGTTAAAGGTCACAAAATACATGCTCTCCTCAGCCCCACTTGTCGCTGGATAACTTCCTTCCCAAATCTTTCCGTTCAGGAGGCTCCAGAAAGATGCCCAGGAGCCATCGTGGTAATAAGCGGTGTCATCCGGATAAAAGAAAAGCATTTCATGGGACTGGATAGTCGCAATTTCCCAGCGGCCGGCCGGTGCGTTGCTGATGATATTATATTCATTATCCCGGATAACTTCGCTGATTGACCCACTTGTTTGCCCGGGAGTATAACTGTCAAATCGGAGACAGGGCCCATCCCCCCGATTTTGGCAGGTAAATTCGCTGCTTGTATGAAAATCGATATACTCACTCAGGGACGAAAATTCAGTGTTGTTGCAATCATGAGATTTAACAATTCTCTCCAGTCTGTAATCAGAATCGGGTTGACCGTTGATTTCTAAAATGTATCCCAGAGCACCCGGGCTGAAATCGGTTGCCCCCATAAAAGGCGGGTCTTCATCACCGCCATCATCCTCACCACCTTTAAAGTCTCCTTCCAGGCCCTGAGCCGGCAAATCGAT
>JABGPJ010000185.1 GCA_018645005.1 Deltaproteobacteria bacterium
TCATCCATAAAGAGCCATCCTGACCAGGCATCAAAGACGATATGATGTACGGTGATCAACAACAGATGATCTTCTTCAGTACGACGGAACAGGTGAATCCGCAAGAGGGGACCGGTTTCCAGATCAAATGGTTGCTGGTACGCCTGGACCACCTGCTGTCTTAGCTGTTCTTCACTAACGTCAGAAGCGTCTACGATTTTAAAATATACATTTTGACTTTCTCGAATCTTTTGGAGTGGTTTACCGTCTTGTATTTGAAAACAAACACTCAGGAGGGAATGCCGATCTAACAGATACTGGAATGTGCTTTTCATGGCCGCGACATTCAACGGCGAGCAAATACGTAATGAAGCTGCAGTGTTGTATGCTGCACTCTCTTTCGCATCCTGATTGAGAAACCACAAAGCCTGTTGACCATGAGAAAGTGGATACTCATCATGTTTCGAGGTGTTCTCACGTAATAAATCCAGAAATTCATTTTTATGTTGTTTCAGGATTGCTAATACTTCAGGCGTTAATACCTCCCCGGGACCCTGGCAACGAAGCTGCTCCTCTTCTGTCCATAACTTAGCTCCACGTTTAATCAAATCTTGAAGGACATGAGAGATGTTCATAGTTTTATATCAACCCAGTTGTCAGATTCCTGCTGATTTTGTTTTGGCATCTCCGATTCTGTCTCTGTTAAAGACGATTGAGTTTTTTCCCATTTTTCAGCCACCAGTTCTCCCAGATTCTCAACACTGACTTTTTCTAAGAACCTGACTACCGGAATATTGATATCCAGGTCATAATCTAAACGGTTTCTCAATTCAAGGGCCATCAGTGAATCCAACCCCATGGAAATTAAGGATAATCGACTATCCATTTGCTCTGAGGGAAGCTTAAGCACATCGGCAACCTGCTCTTGAAGATACGTCATGATAATTTCATCTCGTTCCTGAGAAGAAGCCGTTTTTAATTGATTCAACATATTTTGTCTCTGTGTACCTTGTTCTTGCGTATCTGTTTCTACAACTAATTCTGATAAAATTGGCGGGACATTATTCGCTTGGAATTGTTGCGAAAACCTGGACCAATCTATGGGAAATACACCAACCTGTGCAGCATCGTTTTTCAACACCGCCTCCAATATCTGCATCCCCTTATTCGGGGCAATGGTTCCAAACCCACGGCTGGTAAAATTGCTGATATCATGACTTTCCAGTTCTGCGGCCATTCCTCCTCCTGCCCATGGTCCCCAGTTGATACTCAAAGCGAGTGAACCTTGTGCCTGACGGTAATGAGCTAATGTATCCATGAACGCATTGGCAGCAGCATAATTCGCCTGGCCCGATGAACCCAATAATGAAGCGACAGATGAAAAACAGACAAAAAAATCTAACGGCATGTCTTGAGTCAATGTGTGCAAATGCCAGGCTCCTGCCACTTTGGGGGACATTACCCGGTTGAAACGCTCTCTATTTTGCTGCAACAATACCCCGTCATCCAGAACACCGGCAGCATGAATAATACCGCGCAAAGGAGGAAAACTTTTGTTAATTTCAGCAAGTAGGCTGGCAACTTCCTCTTGTTGAGAGATGTCTGCCTGTAGAACAAGGACACGAGTACCCTGTTGTTCTAATTGTTTGATAGTAGTTAACACAGAATCCTGGGGTGAACGACGACTCGTCAATATTATATGGCGTGCTCCCCGTGCTACCAGCCATTCGGCCATAGTAATCCCCAGGGCACCCAACCCTCCTGTGATAAGATAAGAACTGTCTGTAATAAGATAAGAACAGTCCCCACGGAAGACTTCCGGCATTTGCAGCTTAACCAACCGATCTGATTGTGAAATCACCACTTTCCCAATATGCCTGGCTTGAGCCATATACTTGAAAGCATCCACAACCATTTCAATCTGAAATACTTTATGATGTAGTGGTTGTAATTCACCTGTTTGAAATGCTTGTCTTAGATTTTTTAACATTGTAGTAATTAACTGTGGTTCGTGTTCAATATTTTCTTTCAGATCGAAATGGAAATAAGTGGCATCCGGCCTCAGTTCTCTTACTTTCTGTTCATCCCAAATATCAATTTTACCAATCTCTATAAAGCGCCCCCCCGTCCGCAGTACGGAAAAACTTTTTTCAATAAACTCATTACTTAAGCTGTTGAGTACAATATCTACGCCATGTCCCCCGGTAATCGTCATAATTTCTTCGGCAAAATCAAGGCTGCGGGAATCCATGACATGTTTAACTCCTATTGATTTGAGAAAATCCCATTTACCGCGGCTGGCAGTGGCAAAGATTTCTGCCCCGGCACGCTGTGCTATCTGAATCGCTGACAAACCAACTCCACCAGCGGCGGCATGAATCAATATACGTTCCCCAGGTTGGATCTTTGCCAGGTGATGTAACCCATAGTAACTGGTTAAAAAAACTACAGGAATGGTCGTGGCCTCTTCAAAACTGATATAATCTGGCTTTTGCATAAGCATGTCTGCTTTTGCATAAACAATGCTACTCAGACCATCGGAAACCAATCCCATCACTTCATCACCAATCACGAAACCAGAAACGTTTTCTCCAACTGCGGTTATCTTGCCTGCACATTCAAAACCAAACGTCGTACCTGATATCGACCCTGACTTCAAACCCTGTTTCTGTTCATATTCTTTGAGAATACCCAACGCGTTGGAAACATCCCTGAAATTGAGCGCTGTGGCATGAACCTGGACTTCGACCTCTCCCGCTTGCGGATGACGACACTGCATGGGAACAAAAGCCAGCTTATCCAGAAGTCCGGGGTGCGTTGTCTTGATCAGGAATGGTTCATTTGATGTTACACTCAGCGGGAGGGCATAACGCTTCAGCCTGGCAACATAACGGGTGCTTTGTCTCCATGCCAGTTGGTTTTCCTGAGTGGGGCACCAGATCTCTTCAAAAAGAGTTTCAATCTCATTTTCCGATGAAGCCGGATCTAAATCTATGAGTACGCAGTGAAGTTCGGGATGTTCTGATGCAATGACTCGCCCCATGCCCCATAGAGGGGCTTGCTGAACCTGCAAAGTACTCAATGAATCAGAAGAAACCGGCTGACAATTTCGCGTCACTATCCATAAGCGAGGCGAATGCACCCACTCCATCCGGATAATCGTTTGTACAAGATGTAAAAGGTATTCACAATGATTCAGTGCTGCCTGGACAGGGTCAGTATGCACACTATCCCCGACATAGACAATTCCCCTGCAGGATAATTGTTGTTCATCGACTTGTTCCTGGAGCAGACGTTGAAAATCCTGAGGTTTCGATGGGTTAATTTGATAATGATCTTGAGCAATTTTCGCATACGTTTTCCCTGAAGAAACTATTATACCGTTTTCCCCTTTGGTCCTTAGACGTTCTAGCAATTTGATACCAATGCCGTCAGACTCCGTAAAGATTAACCAGATTCCCGCTTGTTCAAATAACGTTGTATCAATGTCAGCTTCCCGGGGTGTCGGCTGCCAGGCGATGTTATATAATAACTCATCATCCTTTTGTATGCTCTGACGCAAGGAATCAACGTTAACACGCTTGACGGACAATCCTTTCACCTGGGCGATTATTATGCCTTGCTCATTATAGAGATCTATATCTCCCGTTAAAACCTGTGCTTCTTTGTGAGTTTCAGTCAGTTTCGCATAAGACCAGACCTTTGCTTCTGCCTTGCGAAAAACCTGTAATTCCTTTACATGAATCGGCAAATATGTGGTATCAGGCTCAATAGGAAAAGCGGCTATCGCTACCTGAAAACAGGCGTCAAGTAAGGCCGGATGCAGTGTGTAATTTTCGGTATCAGAAACAAGATGGTCGGGTAATTGCACTTGTCCCAACGCCTCACTCTCTCCCTGCCAGATTTGTTCAATCGCCTGGAAATCAGTACCGTAATACAGTCCTTTCTTTTCACAATTCCGGTAGTGTTCTTCAACGGAAAGGTCCCTGGTACATCTTGTCTTTAATTGTGCCAGGTCAATCCGGGCTAATTGAGTTTCTTTTGCTTTACCCATAATCTTACCGGAAGCATGAAGTATCCAGTCAGAGCCGTTCAAGCTGAAAATTTTAAAACCATATCCTCCCTCATCACCGGAAAACACTCGTACGTGTACTTTTGATAATTCATCTTCCGGCAAAATGAATGCTTTATCGAAAGCGACGTCTTTGATAATCAATTCGTTAGTGTTTAAACAATTTACTCCAGCAGCCACTCCTATTTCCAGAAAAGCGGCACCTGGCAGAACTACCTGCTGGTGAACACGGTGATCCGACAGCCAGGAGGGAGAAGATGCACTAAGTCTGTTTTCATAATGTATTTCCTGAGTGTCAGGCAGAGAAAGCCTTTGTCCCAGCAAAGGGTGTATGGTATTTCCAGGGATATTATCTCTAACGTGGATAGTTCCAGGTAATCGTTCGTCAATCCAGAAACGATCCTTTTGAAACGGATAAGTCGGCAATGATATTTTTCTTCGTGAATAATTTTTTTCAAAACCGGACCAGTCTACTGGAACACCACTCACATATAATTCTCCTAAACTTTGAAGTAACGTATGCCAATCGTTCCCTCTCTGGCGGAGACTGGGTAGCCAGACGCCCACATTTCCAGGAAGACATTGTCTACCCATAGCTGACAAGGACGGTTTCGGACCGATTTCCAGAAATATTTCATACCCTAGCTTATAACATGTCTCTATGCCGGCAGCAAAGCGAACCGGTTGACGTACATGACGACACCAGTACGCGGGAGTGGCAATTTCATCGTTAACCATTTCTCCGGTAACATTGGAGCAGAGTGGTAAGCGGGGCCTTGTATACGTGACTTCGGAAGCAACACGTTCAAATTCCGTCAACATCGGTTCCATCATAGGAGAATGAAATGCATGAGAAACCGTTAAACGTTTCGCCATGACGCCTTCTTTATTCAAGAGAGACATAATGGTTTCCATAGCTTCGTGTTTTCCAGAAATGACTATATTTTCCGGTCCGTTAATAGCGGCAATTGAAACGTCCCGGCCATAAGGTTTAATTATTTCGGTTGCTCTTGTTTCATTTACCGACAGGACCAACATATCACCCTCTTCACAGAGTGTCTGCATGAAACGCCCACGGGCAGCAATCAGTTTCAATCCATCTTCCAGACTGAAAACTCCGGCTATACAGGCAGCAACATATTCACCCACACTATGCCCTATGACAACGTCAGGGCTTACACCCCAGGATTGCCACATCCTGGTGAGTGCATATTCCAGGGCAAAAAGGGCTGGCTGGGTATAGGCAGTACTATGTAAAGCAGTATCCTCATCCCCACTCACTTTATTGTTCACCGGATAAATCACGTCCAATAACGGCCGCTCCAGAGAATCGCGCAGGATATCATCACAGCGATCAAGGGTTTTTTGAAATACCGGCTCTGTTTCGTAAAGCTCCCGTCCCATACCTACATATTGTGACCCCTGTCCAGTGAATAAAAAAGCGATTCCGGAAGTCTTCTGGTCCTGAACCTCTACGGAACATTTTACGGCAGATTCATTCCGCGTGGCAAAACTACTTAATTCCCCCTGCAACTGCCTTGGGTTTTCCGCTACAACGGCAAGGCGATGAGGGAAATGGGTGCGTCCCGTGTTTGCGGTAAAACATAGATCTGCCAGGGAAACGTCCGGATGGTTGGATATAAACTCCTCATACCTGCCTGCCTGTAAGATGAGAGCCTCTTCACTTTTCGCTGACAAGGTCAGTATATGGAACGGACGTTCCATCGGGATTTCCGATTCTTTATCCTGTTCCTCCTGTTCTTTCTTTTCAGGACCGGAAATCGAAAATCCGGATTGGACGGGTGGTTCCTCCAGAATTACATGAATATTTGTCCC
>JABGPJ010000156.1 GCA_018645005.1 Deltaproteobacteria bacterium
TTGTTTATGAGTAAAATAACAAAAGTTGGAAAAAAGGTGCTTGTTAAACCGGAGATGGACATTGTTGCCTCAATGGTGAATCAGCTTAAGGAAGAGTTAAATCAAGCACTCAATGATGGAGCCGTGGAGATGGCAATTGATTTATCTGGAGTAGAGATGATGGACTCAATGGGCATTGGTCTTTTGATTGCGGCCCACAATTCACTCAAAAAAGACGGTGGCCGGCTAGAGCTTCTCAACGCTTCGGCTGATATCCAAAAACTGCTGAAGAATATGCGTTTGGATAAACACTTTTTAATGTAATTAAGACTAAGGGTTGGCTCAAAAATTAGTCAAGTGTTTCCCATTCGTGAAAAGGGAACACGTTGCTGTCACATTCTTTTTGCAAAATGTCCAGTGTTTTTAGGACTTTTGCAAATAGATTATATGAAGTTATTTTTGAACGATCCCTAAGGGTTGGCTCAAAAATTAGTCAAGTGTTTCCCATTCGTGAAAAGGAAACACGTGGCTGTCACTTTCTTTTTGCAAAATGTCCAGTGTTTTTAGGACTTTTGCAGATAGATTAAGTGAAGTTTTTTTTGAACGATACCTGAACATTCAAAATCCAGTAGCCTTGACTCCCAACACTTTAAAAAAATCTAAATCAGGAGCACATCATGGCAATAGAAGAAGATGAAACCTTAACGATGTATGTCCAAGAATCTAAGGAGCATCTTGAAACAATCGAGAGCGATCTGCTTGAAATAGAGCAGGGTGGAGAGGCCATTGATGAAGATCTGGTTAATAAGGTTTTTCGGGCAGCCCATTCAATCAAAGGCGGCGGCAGTTTCCTGGGATTAGATCATATCAAGGAGTTATCTCATAAAATTGAAAATGTACTGGATATGGTTCGCAATTTTCAGCTTGTTCCTTCTCCCGGGTTGATTGATACTGTCTTGAAGGCTTTCGATCGCCTGGGTGAACTCCTGGACGATGTCTTAAGCAGCAACGAAATGGAGATTGATGATCATGTGACAGCCCTGAAGGAGATTGTCACCCATTCAATGAGTGAGGCCGAAAAGAGTACAATGGATCAGGTTACAGAAGTTAATATCCAGGCAGAGGGCCCCTGCTTCAAAATCAGTCAGTTTGATCTGAACCAGGCCAGAAGGGGGGGGAAGGATCTTTATCTGCTTGAAATTGATCTGATTAATGATGTTCAGCGACAGGAAAAAACCCCTTTGGATCTAATTAGTAGTCTGGCTGATGTGGGGGTAATACTGGACAACTTGATAAATATAGATGTGGTTGGTGACCTGGACAGTGATGAAATTGCGACTGTTTTGCCAATGTTTGTCCTGTACGCTTCGGTTGTGGAACCGGATCTGCTTGGGACGTTGCTTGGTCTTGAAAGCAGTAAGGTTACCTTGGTTCCTAAAGGGCAAGAAGATTCACACGCGAAGATTGTCGTTAGTACAGAAGATAGTAAAGACAGCAAAAAGCCTCAGGCAAAGCGTGCAAAAACAAAAGCAGTAAAAGTAAAGGCATCCAAAGCAAAGGTATCCGGAAAAAAAGAAGCAGCAAATATAAAAGCATCAGAAAATAAAGAAGCAGAGAAAAAAGTAGCCGTAAAAAAACCTGTTCCTGAAAAACAACCCTCACAAAATTCTGCATCTCCGCCAAAGACATTGGCAAAGTCAGAGAATTTGAGGGTACCGGTTGCCGTGCTTGACCAGTTGATGAATCGGGCAGGGGAGCTTGTTCTGGCACGGAACGAACTACTCCAGGCTATATCCGGTGAGGATAAAAAAACGATGCTGGCAGCCGGCCAGCGCATAAATATGGTGACATCAGAGCTACAAGAGGCCATCATGCTGACCCGGATGCAACCGGTCGGATCGATCTTCAATAAGTTCACTCGTGTAGTGCGGGATATGGCCAGCGATCTTGACAAACAAATGTCTCTCACGATTGAAGGAAGTGAAGTTGAGCTGGACAAAAGTATTATCGAAGGCCTGGGCGATCCATTGACACATCTGGTCAGAAATTCCTGTGATCATGGTATAGAGAAACCAGGGCCCAGAGCCGACAAAGGAAAGCCAACAAACGGAAAAATTTCCCTGAGGGCTTTTCATGAATCAGGGCAGGTGATTATTGAAATCGAGGATGACGGGAAGGGTCTCGATGCTGATAAACTGGCGGAAAAGGCCATCAGCAAAGGAATGTGTACCGAGGAACAGGTTTCCTTGATGTCTGACAAGGAAAAAACCAACCTGATCATGCTGCCTGGATTTTCCACCGCCGAAACGGTTTCAGACATCTCAGGCCGTGGGGTTGGCATGGACGTTGTCAAGACAAATCTTGATCAACTGGGCGGTCAGGTAGAACTGATCTCTGAAGTTGACAAAGGGACGACTGTGCGGATCAAGCTGCCTCTGACCCTGGCGATCATCCCCAGCCTGTTGGTCGAAAACAATGGGGAACGGTTTGCTTTACCACAGGTAAATGTCGGGGAGCTTCTGCGGATCCCGGCCGCTGAAATTCGTGAAAGAATCGAGAAGGTTGGCGAAGCAGACGTCTTGATATTACGCGGGGAACTCATCCCACTATTGCAACTTAATAACGTCCTGGAACTGGACCAGACCTATTATGACCAGAAGATCGGTGTGTTCAGACCGGATCGGCGTGCCGGACTATCAGACCAGCGGTTGCTGCCCGGTGAAGAACAGGAAGAGAGGGATTTGGAGTCCGCTGCTGTCGATGATATGGCAGAACGTCGCAACCGGTACTCGTCCGATGTGAGTATTGTGATCCTGCAGGCCGGAACATTCCGTTTCGGGCTGGTGGTGGAAAAAGTTCATGACACCGTCGAAATTGTCGTGAAACCGTTGGGCAGACATCTCAAGAACTGCGGCGTATATGCCGGCGCCACCATCATGGGTGACGGCCATGTGGCTTTGATTCTTGATGTGGCCGGTCTGGGCAAGCTGGCGGAATTATACGCCCTGGCCGAACGAACAAGCGAAACCTCAAATATCGAGAAAGAGGAGGTGGCTGAAGGCGCAACGCGTCAGACCCTGCTCCTGTTTCATAATGGTCCGGATGAACTGTGTGCAGTACCGCTTCACTTAGTTCTACGCCTGGAACAGATTGAGACGGAAAAAATTCAGATTATAGGTGGTAAAAAGGTGATGCAGTATCGCGGCAGCAACATGCCAGTCTACGCTCTGGAAGAGGTCGCTAATGTAGACATGCTGGAAGAACGTTCCCAGTTGACAGTTGTCATCTTTGTGGTTGCCGGTCGGGAGGTCGGTCTGCTCACCATTCCGCCGTTAGATGTGATTGAACAGGATCTTGTTGTTGACGAGACCACTTTGAAACAACCCGGCATCAGCGGCTCTGCTATCATCAACAACAAAACCACCTTGCTGGTGGATATATTCGGTTTTATGAAAGTCCTGAATCCGGATTGGTTTGAAGAGCGTGAATCGGTAAGTATCCAGTCTTCCCCGGAAGTGGAGGTATCTGCTGGTGGCAAACCGATCCTGCTGGCTGAAGATTCCATGTTTTTCAGAGCCCAGGTCAAACAGTTTATAGAATCGGATGGGCATATCGTCTTAGACTTTGAAGATGGACAAGCTGCCTGGGATTATCTCGATGCCAATCCGGCTGAGATTAGTCTGGTGGTCACAGACCTGGAAATGCCCAATCTGGATGGTTTTGAGCTGACCAAACGGATCAAAGATGATAACCGCTTTTCCCATCTCAAGGTCATCGCCCTGACATCCCTGGCTGCGGAGGAACATCTGGCCAGGGGCAAGGAAGTTGGGATTGATGACTACCAGATAAAACTCGATAAGGAAAAACTGTTGCAGGGAATTTATGAGTATTTGCATTAGGAATAAAAGATGAAGCGTCATATGTCTGATTATTTTTAGTGCGTAAAATCAAATAACCGATTCAGAAAAGGGGAACGAATGTTTAAAAACCTGAAATTTCGAACACAACTGATTCTTGGAAATGCAGCCGTACTTCTGTTAATGGCTATCATTGGCATTATCGTGTATTTCAGCGCAAATTCACTGATACAAAACTCTACATGGGTTGCACATACCTATCAGGTAATCGAACATGGGAATAGCTTAGTAGCTGAGATGGTAAACATGGAAACCGGCATGCGCGGTTTTCTGGTTGGTGGGAGAGACCACTTTCTTGAACCCTATTTAGACGGGGAGAAGAACTTTGCAAAACTGATGACTGAATCTAAAGCACTGGTCAGTGATAACCCGGAGCAGGTTAGACGGTTGGAACATATAGAACAGCTTTCCAGAAACTGGGATGAAAAAGCGGCAAAGGTCCAGATAGCTTTAAAAAGGCAAGCAAATGAAGGGGCGAACGCTGCAGCAAAATTCAAAGAAGTACAATCCAGAACGGTTGGAAAAGAGATATTCGATGGAATTCGAGATGTCATCAGCGGGATCGATGATAAGTTTGAAAGGGCTAAAAACATTGAGGGTCGGTACATTATTCAAACGATACTTCTGGACCTCGTAAATATGGAAACAGGACAACGGGGATTTTTATTGACTGGCCTTGAAGAGTCTCTTGAGCCTTATAAAAATGGTGGGACAGACTTTGAGAAAGATATTGGGAAAATTAGAAATATGGTTACCCGCGGCAAAGGCAGTGGTGTGACAATCAGGGAAATTGAAAAGCTACATTCGATGACGATTGAATGGGAGGAAAAGGCTGCTAATGTTGAAATTAACGCCAAACGGGAGATGAATAAATTTCCCATTACAACAGATGACGTGGCAAATTCGGTGGAAAAAGGGGCAGGAAAAGAATTCATGGATGGACTACGCGCAAAAGTGGATGAGTTTATCGGTATCGAAACAAAACTACTTGATGTTAGAGCACAAGAGGCTGCCAGTACAGCCAGCTTTACCATTAATGTTGTCATTTTTGGAGTGCTCTTAGCGATTATCATCGGTATTTCTATAGTTGTTGTTCTCATGCGCGTTGTTATGGAACAACTGGGAGGCGAACCGGCTGAAGTTGCACATATTGCCACGGAAATTGCCAATGGGAATCTTGCCTTAGATTTCGATTCAAATGTACCCAAAAAAGGTCTATTTGGAAATATGATCAAAATGATTGAAAACCTGAGAGACATCGTCACTCAAGTCAGATCGGCCGGGGAAAATGTGGCTTCAGCCTCTAATCAACTCGGTACTATTTCGAACCAGATATCCGCAGCTTCCGATTCAACTGTTCAAAAATCAAACAGCGTTGCCTCAGCTGCAGAAGAGATGAATGTGAATATGAACTCGGTTGCTTCTGCTATGGAACAGGCCACCGGAAATATCGATACCGTCGCATCTGCCAGTGAAGAGATGAATACCAGCATTACCGGTATCATCAAAGACGTAGATGCAGCCAAGGAGAGCACCGATAACGCTGTAATTCGCGCTGATGAAGTTTCGAAAAATGTGAAGACCCTGGGTCAGGATGCGGAAGAGATCAGTACGGTAACAGAAACGATCGCCGCTATCAGTGAAAAAACAAACCTGCTGGCCTTAAATGCCACCATTGAAGCGGCCAGGGCTGGAGAAGCCGGCAAGGGGTTTGCGGTTGTGGCTAATGAAATCAAAGAGCTGGCCAATCAAACGGCCTCCGCCACAGCCGACATCGGTAAAAAATTGAAGGGAATACAAAACTCAACCGGGGTTGCGGTTTCAGATGTTGAAGAGATTGCAGAAGTCATCAAGTCAATTAATGA
>JABGPJ010000187.1 GCA_018645005.1 Deltaproteobacteria bacterium
ACAAGCACATGTTACTTTTAAACTGGGGCAAGTCCCCTTGCTGATGAGCTATTCATTAAAATCTCCTCGGTAGTACATCCACTGAATAGTTACGTTTTACTTAATTTATGCCGCTGAACCATGGGCGTGCAACTCCGTCAAACCAGATTCGGTTTGATCCACTATGCAATCAGGGAGTGAAACATGAGATCAGTATGTGAGATGCTTGGCTGTCGTTATCCGGTCATTCAAGGTGCCATGGGGGTTATCTGTAACCCCGAATTTGTAGCAGCGGTTTCAGAAGCAGGTGGGTTCGGGACATTGGCAACGGCATTTGCCGCTGATGTAGACACGTTGTATAAGCAAGTCAAGGAGACGCAGAAACTAACTCGCCAGCCTTTCGGAGCTAATCTCCTGGTGATGAATCCGCTGACCCAGCAGTTTGCTGAACTACTGGCCGAAGAGGGGATCAAGACCGTCACGGTGTCAGGAGGGTCGCCAAAAGCGCTGATTCCCCTTCTGAAATCGTTTGGTATGAATGTCATTCCCGTAGTTCCTTCTGTAACAGTGGCTGTAAAGTCGGAAGCCCTCGGGGTGGATGCGATTATTGCTGAAGGATCTGAATCCGGCGGTCTTCAGGGATTTAAGGGGTCATCGACGATGGTTCTGGTTCCGTCAGTCGCCGATGCGGTCAAGATCCCGGTCATTGCAGCAGGCGGGATTGCCGATTCGAGAGGCTATCAAGCCGCCCTGGCCCTGGGGGCAAGTGGTGTTCAAGTCGGGACACGATTTATTGCTTCTCAAGAGTGTATCGCCCATGCCAACTACAAGGAGGCGATTATCGTCCATTCGGAAACCGATACGGGTCTATTGAATATGGGCGGGTTCCAGGTCCGCGCCATGCAAACCCCTCTGGCAAAAAAGCTGCTCGAAGATCCGTCTCTGATAAAGCAGGGTTTTTCAGAAATGGGCACCGAAGAGTCCTGGGTCAAGGGAGATCTGGAAGCCGGCGTCTTGCCGGCCGGGGAGGTGATCGGTTTGATTCATAATGTCAAGAGCGTACGTGAGATTGTCGAAGAGATGATTCAGGGAGGTCAGAATGGGTGAAAAAAAATCCATCCGGGTTGAACAGAAGGGACATATTGCCTATCTGATTCTAGATCGCCCTGAAAAGCATAATGCGATGTTAAGTTCGTTTTTCGATGAGATGGCTGAGCAGTTCAAACGTTTTGATAAGGATCCATCCGTATACGTGGTGGTGATAAAGGCCGAAGGCAAAAACTTTACCGCAGGCCTGGATCTGAAGGAAGCAGCCGAATTGTTGATCGGTGATGGAACCGGGGCTGCGGCCCGGGAAAACCTGAGAGTGCGCATTCTGGAGCTGCAAGAGGGATTCAACTGGATCGAGAAGTGCCGTAAACCTGTCATTGCTGCAGCCCACGGTTTTTGCATTGGGGGGGGAATCGACATGATGAGCGCCTGCGATATTCGCCTGGCCAACAGAAATACGATTTTCAGTATTAAAGAGACAAGAATTGCCATCATTGCTGATGTGGGTACCTTGCAGCGCTTGCCCCATATCATCGGGCAGGGCTGGTACCGGGAACTGGCTCTGACCGGTCGGGATTTTTCGGCTGAAGATGCTTTGAAAATGGGTTTTATCACGCACCTGTGTGATACCCAGGAAGATCTCTACCAGCGGGCAGACGAAATAGCGCAGGAGATAGCTGCCTGTGCTCCACTGACGGTTCAGGGTGTGAAGGATGTTATGAACTACAGCCGAGACAATGGCGTTTATCAGGGACTGGAATATGTGGCCCAGAAAAATGCAGCCTCTGTGATGTCCGACGATCTGACTGAGGCATTTACCGCATTCCTGGAAAAGCGGCCCCCGAAATTCAAGGGGAACTGAAAACCTCGTTTGCGAGACACCTGGAGGGGATATCCGGAGATTGATTGCCGATATTCTGGATGAATCGATGAAGATATACGAATTTGTCCGGGGGAAAATGAAGGAAGGGAAATTTAAGCTGTTGCGTCTTTGAACATATCTTCAATTGTATCCACAAAAAGCATTAAATCGTGCTGGGGTTTGTAAAAGACATGATCAGGACGAACCCCGATATCAAGTAGTTTTTTCGACAAACGGTAGTCAACAGATCCGGTATGAATTAGAAAACGGATTTGGGGAACCAGACGGTTGATTTCCTGGATGAACATATCCCCATTCATACCGGGTAACCGCAAATTAACTATCGCAACATTGTATGGGGTTTCCCGCAACAGATGCAGAGCCTGCTCTGCACTTTCAGCCGAGGAGACATCATAGTCGCAGTCCTCCAAAAAGCCAACCAAACTCTCGCGAATAAACGGTTCGTCATCAATGACTAAGATCTTTACCTCAGAATGCTTCTTCATCTCTTGTAGATTATTGGGGACCCTGTCTAATATAACCGCAATCTGTTGTAGTCGTTCAGATTGGCACGTGTCTCATCCGAAAAAAAACGGAAATGTCGGACGGTTTGTCGAGTAATCATGTTTTATTACATGGAATTATGTTTCAAAATTAACACAGACAATAACAAACATCAATCATTATTTGTCGGAAAACAAGCTGAAAATCAGGGTATTCGTGTTCAGTAATCATGCTCTGTTCTAGGCTCGCCGGATATCTTTCTTCCTTTTCAACCTGTTGTTTTGCCCCCGTCAGGAATCTTAATTGTGCTGTTCTATATGGATGTTACAATTTACCGTTATGTTATCAAATGCTTATCTGTATCCAGACCCTATCCGGCGGCTCCTAAATTGCCCGAATCGTTTTAAAAATGATAGAGTTGAGGCCGGGTATGGGATTCGTCCTAATTGTTCAGGTATTCCGAAGACAGGTAGAGACCGGGTGAAGAAGCACCGACAGTATGACAGATAAGCTATGAATCGTTTTGGCTATCAAATTTATAAGACTTGTATCACAGAAGGCTTGATACGGCACGGCGACAAAATAATTGTCAGTCTCAGTGGCGGGATCGACTCTATGAGTTTGTGTTGCCTGCTTTCAGAATTTAGAGAAAAAATAGATCTGGAGCTCCACTGGGTTCATTTCAATCACGGCCTGCGTTCGGAAAGCGAGAATGAAGCCCTGTTTATCCGTGACCTTTCACGTAAAAAGGGGATTCCGGTCAGTATCATAAAAACAGACCGCCTCAGTGGTCAAAAGGACATGCAAAACAAGGCTCGACAGTGGCGATACGAAAACCTGAATCGTATTATGATTCAGCAGGGCTTTGATAAAATTGCCCTGGGTCATCACCTCAACGACCTGACTGAAACTCAGATTTGGCGAATGCTGAGGGGGGGATCTCTTTTTTCATTCAACCCTATCCAAATGAAGGGTTTACCCTATATTCGGCCGCTTATCCATACACCTAAACGAGACCTTGAAAAATATCTAAATGAGATTAACCAGGATTGGTGTGAAGATGCATCCAATTCTGGGAGCGATTATACCCGTAATCTTATTCGAAACGAGTTGATGCCAATTCTGCAAGCCTGTGCCGGTGGCAAACTCGAAGAGAAACTGCTGGCTCTCGATCATGACGCCCGTCTCTTGAAAGAGTTCTTTCAAGAACAGGTTCCAGAAGAGCACTACCAGTGTGATTCGTTGCAGTACAGTCAAATCTTAACATACCCGCCATTGTTTGCTTGTGAGCTGATTCATCGGTATTTAATTTACCATGGGCAGACAGAAATCAATCGCGCTAATGTTGAATTGATCTTCAAACAGATAAAATCCAAACGGGGGAACTGGTCCATCGATCTGAAAGAGGGAGTGCAGATCTCCGGCCATCATAAATTAGTTACCATAGGTAAGAAACTTTGACTGATTCAAGCAACAGGCAACAACGGATGTATGTTTTAGCCCGCTTCACTTTAAAGAGTTTTGTACTCATTCTCATCACGACCTTCGCCCAATCTCTACAGGCGGAATACCGGAACCCCATTGTCAAAATTCTGCTTTTCAGCTCGTCCGCAGGTGTGTTCCTGTCTAATACTGATGGTCTTAATCTCAGCCAAAATGGAAGAAATCTTGGCACCGTGAAAAGCATCCGGGTTGCACCTGGCGACCCTTCCCATCTGCTGATAAATAACAAGCAGTCTGCCAAAGGCAGCTTAATGATTATCGCCCAAGGAAAAACAAGCATCCAGGATACCAGACACCGGAATCAGAGAAGATATCTTGGGGCTTTCGAAATCAGGCCTTTTGCGGGTGGTTTGCGTCTTATTAACCATATTCCGATGGAGTTGTATCTGGAAGGGGTACTGAATGCTGAAATAAGCACCAAATGGCACATGGAGGTGGTCAAAGCCCAGGCGGTGATCTCCAGAACCTTTGCTCTGTTCAAGCGGGAAAGGCGCAGGCAACATCCCTGGCACGTCTCTGCAGATCATTTCGATCAAGTGTACAAGGGGTCAGACATTGCTGATGAAAGAGGAAAAGCAGCCATTCGCGCAACATATGGCATCGTTGTCGGCTATCAGGGACGACTCGCTCAAACATTCTATCATTCGAACTGTGGTGGGATGACTGAAGATCCTGGCAGGATCTGGAAGTCCAGATTACCCTATCTGAAGGTCAGAACTGTTCCTTATGGAAAGCGCGATCCACGGTATTATTGGGAAACCACTATTCCCGTTTGGGATATGGGCAAAATACTAAAAAAAGCTGGAATTCGAATCGGTGAGATCGAGGATATCAATATCAGCAAACGGACCTCATCCAATCGAGTGTTTGAGTTGACCTTCTTCGGAGAAGCTGACGCAAAACTCTCGGGCTATGCATTTCGAAAAGCGAGTGGCTACAAGAAAATCCAGAGCCTGTTGTTCGATGTCACGCGTGTTTCGGGTGGATTTCGTTTTAACGGTAAGGGCAACGGACACGGAGTCGGACTCAGCCAGTGGTCGGCCAAGGAGATGGCGGAAAATGGCTTCAAATATCATGAAATTCTCTATTACTTCTATCAAAATATCGAGTTGATGCGGCACAAGGGATAGACAGATTTTGAGAGACCTGCCCATATACTGCTTCTGCAAAACCCTGAGGGTTTAAATTTCAGCTCTAAAACCAGCAACCTGCCTGTCTCAAAATGGGATTCATATTATCCTGCCGGATTCTGTGATTATATTGTTTATAAATTTTATCCTATTGATATAATCGCTAAAATCAGTCTTAGTGAGTTTAGAGAGGATTAAAAATTGTATTGACATAAAATCGACAACCACGTACAAACAACCGCACGGGATAAAAACCGGCTGATTGGACAAGAAACCGGCCAGACGGTCACCTACTCTTATTCGTGTTCCTGTGATTCAGGTTTGCTGTGACGCATTCAACATCGTTTTCAGATTGGATCTTGGGTACCTTATCAACTGTTTAAGGCCCTGATACACCTTGATTTCGAGCTCGTTGAGAAATAACTTCACATAATCTATTTACAAGGGGTTCCAAGTGTTTCCCATTAGTGTCCAAGAAACACGTTGTCGTTAAAAAATAACTTCACTTAGGGATCGTACAAAAATAACTTGGCATAATCTGTCCGCAAAAGTTCCATAATGACTGAACATTTTGCAGACAGAATGCCACAGCAACGTGTTTCCTTTTCAGCGACGCGTTTCTTTAACACTAATGAGAAACGCTCGATTAATGGGAAACACCTGACTAATTTTTTACCCGCCCCTTAGTGTTGGATCAATATATTATAATGGTTAAAAAGGA
>JABGPJ010000188.1 GCA_018645005.1 Deltaproteobacteria bacterium
ATGATGCCGGAAATCGAAGGCGATCAAGTACTGGTAATGATTAGAGAGTGGGAAAAAATAAACCTTAAAGACAATAAACCTGTCCGTGTTGTCATGGCGACTTCAAAGACTGACGCTGAAACAATCTTTGCCAGTTATGATCAAAATTGTCAGCATTTTATCATGAAACCCTATGTTAAATTTGACATTGAAGAAGTAATGAAAAAGATGGGCTTCAAATTGTCTGAGAAGCAGTAAGCACAGCCCATCCACTTACTTTACGAGGTCGGATTGAGGCGGGCGGTTTCCATTGGACTTCTGATAAGCAAAAAATTGGCTGTTCAAGGCATTCTGGAGGTTTTCTGCCCTTCGGCTTCCTCGTTCGGTATTGGTTCCCAGCCCCTGTTCAAGTGCTTCGCAAAGTAAATCTGCTGTAAGTCCGAAAATGAGGGAATCCTGGTATTTAATCGACGTACTTTTAAATACGAGGCCATGCCTTTCAACTATTCTTTCTTTGCGATTATTTTCGTCATAGAGTTCGTCTATATCGGGGATGAGAATTTTCCCCACTTCGTCGGTGTTTGCTGTAAAATTGGGGATGTCGTCGTACCAGCCAACAAGAGCTGCCAGGTGATAAGCCGCTCCACTCCATGCATCGTCCAGTCTGCCGATCATATTTACCTTCTGGCGGTCGATGCCAATCTCTTCGTTTGCTTCCCTGAGTGCCGTCTGCATAAGACTTTCGCCCTGTTCCATGCGTCCGCCTGGAAAACTGACTTCGCCTGTATGGTTTTTTAACTTTGCAGAGCGTTCGGTTAAAACAACCTTGATGGTACCGGCTTCTTCCCAGAATAGTATCAAGACGACAGCTTTCTCAAACCAGGAAGGAATAAGCTCAGCTTGGAATTGATAGCGTTCCTGCTGTTCTAGTTGCTGAATATTCTTTTTAAACTCTTTGTTCGAAATCATTTGATGATAGGTTTAGGGATCGTACAAAAATAACTTGGCATAATCTGGCCGTAAAAGTCCCATAAAGACTGGACATTTTGCAGACAAAATGCCACAGCAACGTGTTTCCTTGACACTAATGGGAAACACTTGAGTAATTTTTGAGTCAACCCTTAGGCGTTCACAACTACCTGTCGGCGGCATCAGGTTTCCTTGACGATGAGGAAACATCCGGGGTTAATCCTGTTTCCTGGTCAAGTATACGATTCTGCGTGTAGATTACGCAACTCAAAGCTCAAATCTGTCTCATAAGGTTTACCCCGGTATTGGGTTACACCCACAAATCAGCAAGCCATCTGGCCTCCTGTTTTTAGAGAAAGTGTCTCTTTATTTCAAGGCCGATCTGTCCCAAAGAGCTTGACAACCAACATCGGAGCCCATCTCAAAAACTATGTGATTTCAAACAGAACCAGGATGTAAAGAACAACACAAATCGTGTCGAAAACCACAGTTACTTTTAACCCCTTTGTATAGTCCTTTTTGAGATCTTTCAGAATCAAAAGCACGATGGCAGCTTTACTGATAACCGCAGCAATAAGAATATGGGTTCTAATGGCTGGACTGTGAACTGAACAAATGATCAACAGCCCAATTATTCCAACAAGAAGGGCCCAATGTCTGGCAACTAGTATCGAGGCGTCATCCTTCAATTTGATCTGGAACATCTTTTCGGAAACCAATTCCGGGAAGAAAAACTGCAGGCCAACAGTCGCTGTGATTATACCGGTGACGTACAACATGATATTAATATAATTGAGATCCATAACAATATCTCCTTTTAATGAAATTAAAATTCACTTCAAGTATCCTGACAATTCATCCTTGTCAAAGGGCGAGATTTGAAAAATTTATTGCAATATGAGTCGCTTGCGCTGATCACTATACAATAAAGCCAGAGATTGTCAAATCGGCGGCTGGGCTGAAAACGATCCCTAAGCTGTATAGATAACCATCCGAAATTGTAACAATTCAGCATACGCCCCGCCGAGGGGATCATGATTCAAAACACGCATGAATCCATCCCTGGAGCCAAGTGTTTCGTCAGAAACGCGTTGGGAAAACGTCCTGTTTTCCATCATTTTGAATCATGATCCCCTCGGCTCAGGCAATGTGGTGAATAGTTACAGGCAGATTTGATTGTTGTAGCCTACCCAAATTCCTTCAGATGTTGTAAGCTGAATGGATCAATACTGATATACTCCATGATTAACAAAGGCTTAAAGGCATAATTTTGGATCAGAAAGAAATAGAACTGAAAAGCAGAACGCAGAAAAAAAGAGAGGCTGAAGAGCTTCAGAAACTGGGCGAAAAACTGGTGTCCCTCTCAAAAGAAAAACTCAAAGACCTTGACCTGCCCGAAAATCTTCATAGCGCTGTTCTGGAGGCAAAGAACATCAATCGACATGAAGCGTTTCGCAGGCAAATGCAGCACATCGGTGCACTGATGCGTAAGACTGATCCAGAGCCGATCAGAGCTGCAATTGATTCCTCCTCGCTCAAGCAATATAAGAAAGCCCAAGAGCTCAAACGAATTGAAGATTTACGGGATGGGTTGATCGCTGGAAAAAACGATCTTCAGAGAGATGTTCTGGATAGCTTTCCGGAAGCAGATCGCCGGCACCTCTCCCAGTTAATACGAAATGCCCGCAAAGAAGCGGAAATAAATAAGCCTCCCAAGTCGGCCAGAGTATTATTCCGCTACCTCAGAGACCTGTCTTCGACTTGATGCCATCGATCGGGTTTCAGTTTTCAACCGCTTGTACCATCGCCAATATATTCTCTGCTGGAACATCATTCATGATTGTGTGTACAGAGGCCAGGATATACCCCCCTCCTTCCCCTAATATTTCTGAGACTCTTTTGACCTCCTTTTTTACATCTTTCGGAGTTCCGAAGGGAAGAATTTTCTGGGTGTCGATGCCGCCGCAGAAAACGATCCGATCTCCATATTTCTCTTTTAGCAGAGGAAGATCCGACATCTTGCCCGCAGACGTCTGTATGGGGTTGAGTATGTCGACGCCAATTTCGATAAAGTCTTCTATGAGACTGAAAATATCCCCATCTGAGTGAAAAAAAACTTTGGCTTTTGTCCTCTCTTTGATAAAAGCGATAAACTCAGCATGAACCGGCTTAATGATATTTCGATACATGGTTGGAGAGATCAGCAAACTCTTCTGGGTTCCCAGATCATCTCCAATTTTGATAATATCAACACTGTCGCCAAGTTCATCGAGAAAATGTCCCATGAGGGTTTTACATAGTTCGAGATGTTTCTTGAGCAGGGCCTTGGAAAAATCCGGATATCTCGCCATATTAAAAAGAAACTTGTCCAGTCCCTGCATGGCAAAGGCTCTTTCAAATGGAAAGAGTAGCCAGGGCGTTGCCATAACAGAATACTGGGAACTGTTATTTATTGCAGAGGCTGCCTTTTTGACGTGGGACACCCTGTAGGGATCATCCATATCAGGCCAACCCGGATATTTTTCCAGCTCCTGGATGGTCGTGGCATCGGCCAGGGGGTGAATCGCGGGAAACCACTCACCGGGTGCTATTTCCCTGGCACCGCTTCCCCAATCATCAATATAATTGGCGTGGGCATCACGATTTCTGTTTCTTTGATAGACTTCTTCCGGAAACCGGTCCCATACACCTCTGACATCACAATTAAGGTGAGCAAGCACCGCTTCATCAGGGAGTGCGGTGCCAAGCTCTGGCCAATCATAAAGATATCGATCTTCTGACTCAATTTCTAATAGTTCTTTTAGGTTTCTATAAGTCTCCATTTTGATGCCCGTGGCATTGCTGACACCAATGATCACGGGAATGCGGTCTGGTTCTCTAAAATTCAGGACCGCTTTGATTCTCTCTTTTGGTGTCAATTTTCTATTCCCCCGACAGGTTTTATTTCATGAATGTTTTGGTAAGAACGCCTTTAACTATTCACCACCTCTACAGGTCTTGGTTCTCTTGGCGGAGTCCACACTGAATAGTTACGAACACCTTTTTATTATCCGGTTTCATTTAGTGTTTTGTCTATTCGGATATCTGCAAAACTGATTCTTGACGAAAATAGTGCCATTTTCCTGCAAAAAACCCGATCTGAAGAATTCTAGCAGTCCTTCCGGGAGAGGGTTCAATAAAAGTTTCTCCAATCCCTGAGCTATCCACGGGAAACTCGCAGATTTCTCTAAGTCATCCATATTGACCTTTTCCAAGCCTTACCTTAAGCTATTTCGAAGAGGAAAAGCACTCTTCCTATTTACGAAAAAAGCAGCGGTTGTTTTTTCCGCGTCCTTATCATCAGACTCGTACCATAGATCATCAATCAAATATGATAGAAGAGATAACAAAACTGGCTAAGTCACTTATTCAAATCCCCTCGGTTCATTCCAGGCCGCATGAGATCATTCGCTGCGCCGAATTTATCGAGGATTATCTGAATGAATTCGGTATCCAATACCAACGCTTCCATCAAAACAATACACCTTCCATTCTGGTCCTGCCAAAATCAGGAAAAGTTCCCATCCTGCTGATGTCCCACTTCGATGTTGTAGAAGGTGAGGAAGAGCAGTTTCTTCCCTACGAACAGGATGGTTGCCTCTTTGGCCGGGGCAGTCTGGATGATAAGTATGCAGTATCCCTGTCTCTGGTCTTACTAAAAAAGTATTTTATAGAATATCAAAAAAAGGGATTGAACCAGGATGATCTTCCTTTCGGAATTCTAATGACAGGGGATGAAGAGGCCGGTGGCATGAATGGCGCCAACCATGTGCTTTCATTTATCAAGACTGAATTTTGTATTACCCTGGATGGCGGTAGTATCAATGATGTCATTACCAAAGAAAAAGGAATTCTTCAAATCAGACTTGTCAGTAAAGGCAAAACCGCCCACAGTGCGAGACCCTGGACCGGTATCAACGCCATTGAAATGCTGATTAAGGATTATCACTCGATCGAGACGTTGTTTAATGGATCAAATCGGGATAACTGGCATCGAACACTGAATTTTTCCAAAATTGAAGCCGGAAGCTCCTTTAACAATGTTCCCGGCCATGCCGAGGCTATCTTCGATATTCGGTACACTGAAAATGATGACATTGACGGGCTGCTGGAACAGATGGTGACGTCGACCCAGAGCGAACTTTTCCTGATCCGAAAAGAACCGCTTTTTGTTGCAAAACCATCTCAACATCTGGACCTGCTGCTTGAATTCAATCCTGAAATTCAGATCGGTTCAGAACATGGATCCAGCGATGCCCGCTTCCTTTCCAAATTTGGTATTAATGGTGTTGTCTGGGGCGCCAATGGCAACCGCAGCCATCATTCAATTAGAGAGCACGTCAATCTTAAAAGCATCGAGACTCTCTGCGAAAAAATTGATCATTTTATTAGAAAAAGCGTTGAAATAAACAAAGTATAACCCGTTGCCCCTGACCAGGTGCTGGAACAAACCCATTTCCAGGTGGTATTGCGAGGTTTCTCTGCCCGGTTTTTCAACCTGCCTTAGATGTCTGTACTACCTGGGGTTGACTACTCAAATGATCATGTTTAGGTAAATTTTCCTCCTTTTTAAGTTATTAAATTGACATCCAAATTAAGGCTTGGTATCAATCGGTAATTCGAATCAAGTTTGTCGAATGCCCTTTCTATTTGAATTTTTGTAAGAAATGTAATTTTCCGGGTAATAGAAAGATCCATTTCTGAGCAATATCCGGTTTTTGTTTTTTTTTGTTGTTTATTGAGTATTTTTTGCAACTGAA
>JABGPJ010000084.1:0-29593 GCA_018645005.1 Deltaproteobacteria bacterium
ATCCAGGATTCATCATTCAACTTTTTGCAAAAACCTAACCGGACATTGCTGATTTCGACTGACTTGCCCAGATGAGAGTTTACATCAACAAATTGAATTATTTAGAAAGCTTCCAATCGACTTTGATCTATAACATTGCTAGCCTTTTCAGACATACAACAACGATGAGACTTGCTTACGCATTAGATAGATTTTACTTTACAAGACTGATAAATGAATGATCACAGCACCGAAAAAGCTGGAAACGGCAGCCCATTTGCACTATTTAAAAATGGCCAGTTCACCTGGTTGATAGCCAGTAATTTTGTATTTTTCTTTGCCATGCAGGCCCAGCTGGCGACCCGCGCCTGGCTGGCCTTCAAACTGACCGACAGCGAATTTGCGCTTGGTATGGTGATGTTTGCCATTGCCGTGCCCATGTTCTTTTTGAGCCCTTTCGGTGGCGTATTGGCTGATAAAAAAGACCGCCGCAATCTGATTGTTCTTGGACAGTTTGCTGTTTTGATTTCAGATCTGCTCATCTTGATTCTGCTTCTGACCGATCGCCTGGAGTTCTGGCACCTTCTCAGCTCAGCAGCGGTCATTGGCTGTGCCTTCCCCTTTATTATGCCGGCTCGAAATGCCATTGTCGTGAATGTTGTGGGTAAGTCCAGGTTGGAACACGCCATGGCAATCAATATGGGTGCTACAAACGTGGCCAGAGTCCTGGGACCTGCATCGGCAGGGTTTTTGATCGATCTGACAGATGTCAACTACGCCTTTTTCATGGGCGTATTCCTTTTTGGTTCAGGCCTGCTGTTTATGACCCGGGTTAACAGTTCAAAACCAGTCAGCGACATGAAACACCTTTCGCCGACGGAGAGTATCATAGAAGGGATGATCTACATGAAGGAGCATCGCCTGGTGCTGATTCTACTTCTTTTTGGCCTGATTCCAATGTTTCTGGCCATGCCTTTCCAGAACCTGATTGTCATCTTTGCTGAAAAAGTATGGCAGGTGGGCCCCCGGGGATTTGGTTTATTGAGTGCAGCAGTCGGGGTTGGCGGAGTTGTCGGCTCTTTGTGGGTTGCTTCGATTAAGAATACAAGTCAACGCTTGAAGCGGATGATGATCAGTGTCCTCGCTTTTGGCATCTTCCTTTTCTGCTTCTCATTCAGTCCCTATTTTTTACTGGGTCTACTGTTTGTTTTTATTGCCAATGTTTTCCTGAATGTTTTCAACACACTGAATAACACCGCCATTCAATTACTGATTCCGGACCGGGTCCGGGGAAGGATCTCCAGCTTTCTGATGATGTCCTTTTCTTTACCGCTGTTGGGAACCCTTCCCGTTGCGGCTGTTGCGGAAGCTTTTGGCGCTCCGCTGGCCGTAGGTCTAGCTTCAATCCTGGCCATCCTGACTGCCCTGCTTTTCTTTGGATTGAGTGCGGATTTGCGCCAAATGGATAAAAGTGTCTACCGGTCACGGAAAGAGATCTGAAACCGGTAATTGGAAAAGGGCCTTGTTTACGCCCCGTTTGCCAGCCGACTAAACACACCGAAGGGAAAAATCCTGGATGGAAAAAGAATGAAGAAAAAAATGTTGCTGATATCCTGTAGCCTTCTGGTCATCCTGGTGGCACTACATACTGTTTTGTCCTGGGGAGGCAGCGGCACCATTGTTGATGTCATTCGTGGCAACATGACTCCCGCGGTTGACCTGCAGGACAGGGGGGTGAGTTTTAGCGGTGGCGAAGACAAAGGTGCAATGCTCGTTTCAGTATCAATCGATACTAAGCCTGTTTTTACGGTTCTGCCTGAGTACTTGTCTTTCACGCTTGATACCTCTCAGCTGGTCGGTGGCAAGTGGTGGAATCCGAAGGCTGATCGGGTCGAAAGTGGATCTGGCACCAAACATGCGCCTGTTTTTGATTTCAACAGGGAAAAGCTGGACATGCTGGTGTCACGACTGAGACCCGCATACCTTCGTATTGGAGGATCCGAGGCAGACAAAGTTTTTTATGATTTAGAAGACAACCGCGATTTTGTCCCTTGGCAGGACGTGCCGCAAGGGTATCATCAAACCATGACCCGCACACAGTGGGATAATCTGAACGGCTTCGTCACACGCAATCAGCTCAAATTCGCCTTCACCCTTAACTCAGGGCCGTCAGCCAGAAACGACGACCAGAGCTGGAATCCAGACAATGCTGAGACCTTGATGCGCTACTCCAGGGAGAAGGGGTATGCCATCGATGTTTTTGAGCTGGGGAACGAACACAATCTGTTCTGGTACATCTATGGATTACAGAACATCGTCGCTCCTGCTCAGTACCGAAAGGATATTCTGAGCCTGAAAAACCTGCTGCGGCGATACTACCCGGAGGCGAAGCTGGGAAGCCAGGGAAGTGCTATCTGGCCTGTTCTGGGAGAACTGCTGGGCGCTTTTTTCGGGTTCTATGAAGAGATGATCGAGACGTCTGGCCAGGATGTGGACGTGATCGCCTGGCACTATTATCCTCAGCAATCCCGCCGGGGCCCCTTTGCTTCCCGGAAGGCCCATCCGGCTCGTTTACTCAATCCTTCAAACCTGGATGAAGCGGCTTATTGGGCGAAGAGATTCAACCGGCTGAAGGACCAATTTGCCCCCGGGAAAGGGATCTGGCTGGGTGAAACAGGAAATGCCCAGTTTGGCGGGGAACCCGGTGTCTCCGATGTCTATATCGGCGGACTCTGGTGGTTGGACCAGCTGGGCCTCCTGGCGGTCAATGGGGTTGAGGCGGTGTTCCGGCAAACACTGGCGGGCATGAACTATGGCATGATGGATCCCGACACTCTGGCCCTCAATCCCGATTACTGGAATTCGCTGCTCTGGAAAAAGCTGATGGGAACAGATGTCTACAGGGTTGCCCTCACAGGAGATCATTTGTCAAAAATCCGTGCCTATGCCCACCGGGCCAAAGACGGGAAAGGTCTGTCCCTGCTGGTGATCAACCTGCACCACGAAAAAAAAGTGACGCTGTCATTCAGCGACCCCGAGATAAAAAACCTGACCCTCTACGAAGTCACCACGCCGGATATACTGGGAAAGAAGGTTTATCTGAATGGGCAAAAACTGGCACTGCGCCATGGCAAATCCCTACCCGTTTTAAAAGGGAAAAAACAACAACTCAATCACATCCCCACCGTGACAATCAATCCGCTTTCTTACTCCTTCGTGCAGATTGAGGACAAATAAAGAATCGCTACAGGGCCGACATTGCAGGTTAATGCCGGTTGTGTAAACGAATTACATTCCGAACCAACCCCACAGCTCTAATCCTTCCAATAGCACCCCATAGTGGAATCTCAAAAGAAATTATCCCATTTCTCGACAATCCATCGAATTTCTGATAAAGCGATTGTAACGTCAGTTCAAAAAGATAACCAAATTCAGACGCAGTGGCTGACATTCAGCGTCATTGTTGAATTTGTCATGCGATAAAAGTACTCTAAGATATTCGGTCACACGTTGTCCGAGACGACGCGTGTTGAGATGAAAATGAATACTTAATCGAATAAGATTTTGTCACTGGAAACATTGAAGAACCAGAAGTCCAGGCTGGGGATGCTTGAAAAATTCACTATCTTTAAAACACACTTTATTTCAACTTTCTCTACAATCTATAAATCCAGGAGGACTACCCGATGACTGTTCCTACTTACCAATCTTATATCCATGGTCAATATGTCGCCAACCAGACCGGGGAGTCGTTTCCGGTGTTGAATCCGGCGACGGGTGACTGCATTTATCGAGTTGAGCAAGCCTCTCAGGAATTGGTCGAGCAGTCTGTACAAAGTGCGGGGAGGGGTTTTGCTGCCTGGTCAGCCCTGACTGGCATGGAGAGAATGCGGATCTTAAACAGGGTAGTGGCCCTGCTTCGAGAACGAAACGACGAACTGGCGCGGATCGAAGTCCTTGACACCGGAAAACCATGGCAGGAAGCGGTTGCCGTGGATGTTGTCTATGGCGCGGATAGTATTGAGTTTTTCGCCGGGCTCGCGCCAAGTATTAGTGGCCAATACCAGGATTTAGGTGGAGATTTTTACTATACCCGACGAGAACCTTTGGGAATTTGCGCAGGGATCGGCGCATGGAACTATCCAATCCAGATCGCCTGCTGGAAATCCGCACCAGCATTGGCTTGTGGGAATGCGATGATTTTCAAGCCGTCAGAGGAGACACCTCTGGGAGCTCTCAAGCTGGCAGAAATTATGATTGAAGCAGGTGTTCCTGAGGGTGTCTTCAATGTCGTCCAGGGCGATTATCGGGTAGGACAGGCACTGACGGGCCATCCGAAAATCGTCAAAGTCTCATTTACGGGGGAAGTGGTCACAGGAAAAAAAGTAATGGCAGACTCAGCATCATCTATCAAAGAGCTGACGATGGAATTAGGCGGAAAATCTCCGTTAATCATCTTCCCGGATACAGACCTGGAAAATGCCGTCAGCGGAGCCCTCCTGGCAAATTTTTATACACAGGGAGAAATCTGTACAAATGGTACCCGGGTGTTTGTACATGAAGATATTTACGAATCATTCCTGGAACGGGCTCAATTTCGCACAGAAAACAGGATTGTGATTGGAGATCCCCTGAACCCGGAGATCAACCTGGGAGCTTTAATATCAGCGGAACATCTGCAGAAAGTCACGGCTTACATCGAACAGGCCAGGCAAAGCGGAGCCCGACTGGTCACCGGCGGCAAACAGATACACCCCCAGGGTTGTGAAAACGGCTATTTTGTCGAACCAACCATTTTCGCGGACTGTCTGGATGAAATGCCCCACGTTAAAGATGAGATTTTTGGGCCCGTCATGTCTGTTCTTAAGTTTAAAGAAGAAGATGAAGTGATTCGGCGTGCTAATGATACAACCTATGGTTTAGCCGCGGGTGTTTTCACCCGGGATATTCAACGCGCTCATCGAGTCATCAGCCGGTTGGAAGCTGGAATCTGCTGGATCAACACCTATGGAAATTCACCCGTGGAAATGCCTGTAGGAGGTTATAAACATTCGGGTATCGGACGCGAGAATGGTGTGGAAACACTCCTGCAGTACACACAAACTAAAGCCGTTTATGTTGGCATGGGCCCCATCGAAAGCCCATTTTAATAAAGGGTCACGACCAGGGCATCAGAGTGATGAGAATCGACGCCTGGGGCTGGGGGGTGTCACTACGCCTGCAGACCCAAAAAGCGTTAGAAAAGAACGTAAAGTGTCCTAGTTAGGCGAAAATGGGACCACTGAAAAGCCCGAATAATCGCTATTACAAAAGTTGAAAATCAGGGAGAAGATGTTAGGAAATTGGTTTTTTGAAGTCCGACCTGAAGAGTTCTTCTAAAGGCTTAAGGTCCACATCTTTCATGAGCACAACAACTTCAAGAATTGATGGGACGTTATTAAGGTAAATAAATCCAAAACAAAGACAGGTAGTGTCCAAGGTAACCAAGCGATTTTTCAGATGACAAATGCGTATCGATCAGATCGACTAAAGAATCTGGTGCCCTTGATGGGAAAAGAGATGAGAATTTGTATTGAGCGTCCGAAATGAACTGTTAAATCTGATTATTGCTACTAGGCAGGAATTGGGTTCAATTACTTTGAAAAGGGATTCAGGAGCCTGACACCCGTGCCCTCAAAATCCGCTGTATTTCGTGTTACGAGTATCAAATTATAGATTAAAGCCGTTGCGGCAATTTGCTTATCTAAAGCATTTTCGTGATGCGGCACTCTCAATCTCCCCCATACTTGAGCTTCATCATGTGAAAAATCGAGAATATGTTCCGAGTATTCTAAGATTATCTTTTGCAGCCATTTTTCCAATCTACCAGCTTGTCTCAGATCTCCCCTGTGTCGAATCAATTCTACACCCCTTCTTAACTCACCGATGGTAACAACACTCAGATATACATGCGCTGTACTGGCTTGTAAGGATTCAAAAAAATCCCTGACACCGGAATTCGCTTTTTTTCTCTTGCGAACTTCGCTGATTATATTGGTATCAAGTAAATACATCCAAATCCTTCCCGTTTTGCTTTCTGCTAAAATCAGAATCACGCCCCACATTTGGCATTATCGCTAAGATCTCTTCAAACGTTTTTTTTGGAGGAGCTAAAAGTGTTTCTTTTAAAATCCGCCGATGTTCTGCTTCCGCACTAATCCCATGTTTACCTGCTTGGAACTTCAATGCTTTTACAATATCGTCATCGATATTTCGAACGACCAAATTAGCCATTTTGCAAACTCCGATTTTTTATAATTGTTTTAACATGACGTATTGATATCAATGATAGCACTGTTAACATCTTTAGACAATCACTGTTTTGACAGCAATGTCCGGTTAGGTTTTTGCAAAACAAAAGTTGAATGATAAAACCCGACTCTGCGCATAAGGATTTAAAGATTTACTAAGTTTGCTTCACGAAAAACCGCCAAACTCGCTCGTGCCTCGCTCAAACATGGCTTATTTTCGCTTCGCTAAACTAAGAAAATCTAATAAATCCTTATAGGCTCGATCCAGGTTTCATCATTCAGCTTTCTGCAAAAACCTAACCGGATCTTGCTGATAATAATAGCGTTATTGCCAAATCAATTTACAAATATCGATTAAACCGGTAAAGTATTTAGACAGAGAGGGCTATTTGAATCTCGACAAACTTTACGCCTTACTGAGGACCAAAGATATTGCCGCTTTTGAAGACGTACAATTCTCTCAACTCAGGAATAGTAGTCAGTCTTGAGTTCCCTCCGTAAAGTCTTTCACAGGTTTTAGTGAAAAAATTCGCGTTGCGAAACGGGCTCGGAATCCCAGAACCTGGGATTCATGGTGATCATCCGAACATGTTGCAACGATATGTAATCAGGAAGGAAAGCAGAAAACCGGATCAGGTATTTTTATGGCTGTAAAATCAAAATTTACTGAGGAAATATGGGAATTATTACTGTTCGCACCTTTTTGGGTGATGGAGATCATCAGTAAGGCAGACGGGGTAACTGATGTTGAGCAAAAGAAGATTTTCTACCAGGAGATCAAAAGACTGAGTACGGAAAAAAACAGTGCACTGACCGAGGAGATATTCTCGGAGATCAATAAAAATCTTGAGAGAGTCTCCAGTAATTTGAGCAGTGACAAAAGAGAACCTACATACGCGATGCTGGACCTTAGAAGTGCACTGGACGAAATTCCCTCAGAACTTGCCGGCGAAGGTTTTTGCGATGTGTTGTTTGAAATGGGAATTAATATTGCCGACGCTTCAGGGGCGATGACGAATTCCGGTCGACGGGTTGAACAAGCTGAGTTAAGGGCGCTGGCTGGGCTTGCTATCCTGCTGGAAATTGATCTGGCGAAACTAGAGAAAAAGGATCCGAAATTCGTTTTTCAAATTCATGGCTATCTAAAAAGAATCGAAAAATCAGTCCTATAAGATGACTCGTTTAAGAAGCTTCACAGTTATTCATTCAACCATTGTACTATGAGCGGTTACCATCTGCGCGGATCAAAAAGGGATAATTCGTCGTCAATAAAATCTTTGATGTATTTTATTGATGTTCTGGCCATTCTGGCGTTTCTATTCATGATTCAGTCGGAAAGTAGGACCGAGGAGCTCTCGGCAAAAATTGCCAAACAGTCCGAGACGATTGTCATGTATGAAAAAAAGGTCGAGGAGGTTGGCGAAGCAGAGATTTCCGAGGAAATTGAAAAACTTGTTCGTGAAAACCAGGAGTCAAAGCAAGAAGTAATCAATATTTTATCCCGCTTGGATGAAGCGATTGAAGAAAAAACAGGGCGTAACAACCAATACAGAGAATTGGTAAAAAAGCTTCAATTGAAAAACCGTCTGGATGTTCTAACAGCTGAGCAGAAAAACAAGGATCGCCTGAATGAATTGTCCAAGGAAGTTACCAGCAAAGAAGAATTAATCGCCTCTATTTCACGTGACGTGACAGAGAAAGAGCTGGCATTGGAAAAGCGGGAGGAACGGGTTTTGGAAGTTTCTTCCCAATTAGATAAGCTCAAACAAAAATCTTCGGTCCTTGAGAAACTGATCGAAGAGAAAAAGGTTTCGTTAACTTCTTTGCAGGGACAGCTTGGTGAAGTTACCTATGAAAAAGAATCACTCGAAACGAGCAATAGAAGCTTGCGCGACAACATTGTGAAAACGGAAAAAGATATTCTGGATCTAAAGGATTCACTGAATCAGAAAACAGAGCGGATAAACAATTTGACAGACGAGCAGGAAGATGCTGTCAATCTGAACGATGAACTTGCCAAAAACCTGTCATTCCTGAGTGGGAACTATTCTCGAATTGAAGAAAGTCTGGCCCAAACCAGTCAAGAACTTGTCGATTTGAAACAATCCAATAAAAAGATCGCAAACAAGAATACCGATCTGGAAAACAATGTTGAGGGACTACTAACCAAAATCGTTCAGCTGAACAGTCATCTGACCTTAAAAAATACAGATACTTCGAATTTTGAGCAGCGGTTGGAAGAGAAATCGAAAGAGCTGAAGAGATTACAGGATGAAAAAACAGCAGCGGATGTTAAAACAGATGATCTGCAACGGAGTGTTGATGAGCTGGTTTCCAAATACGCCCAATTAAAGGGGAAAATCAACGAGAAAAATGCCGGGATTTCCAATCTGGAAAGTAATATCAATCAGCTTAAATCCGATATCAACCGTCGCAATGACAAGAACCAGGAACTGGAAAGCAACCTGGATATCTTGTTGGGCAAGTATTCCAAAATGAATAATCAACTGCAAAACAAAAAGCATGTTGAGGAGGGACTGCAAAAAGAGATACAGGACACAACGGACAATATGCAGCAACTGGCCGAAAACCATCGGCAAGCAAAAGCAAAGAACACCGCCCTGGAACGTGATCTTGAGGAATTGTTAAACAAGGTAACGAAGCTAAATACAAATATTACGACAAAAACAGATCAATTCAACGGATTGCGGAAGGAATGTACCGAATTGAAAAAAAATCAAACACAGGCGGGGGAAAGCCTGACAGATGAGCTTATAGAGGATATTAGAAAACTGAAAACGGGGAAAACGATTTTAGCAAAAAATATTAAAAATCAGACCCAACAACTGAAAGATATTGAAAAAGAGAAAAAGAACGCCTTGTCTAAAAATAAGGAACTTGAACAGAGCGTTGATGCTCTGCTTGATAAGGCAAATAACACGGAAAAATGGTTGGTCGATAAAAACCGTGAACTGGCGGATTTAAGAAAACAATATGAAAATCTGCTGCAGGCTAACCGGGATAAGGAAGACGCAAATGAGGATTTAGTCAAGAAACTGCAGATGATGCGCAAGGAAAAACCGAATGTGGTGGCGAAGGTTCAGCGTAGCCTGCTGTCGGAAAAGCTAAAGGAATTGGAACGTTTTGGTGTCAAAGTCAGAGAAGACGGCCAGGTCATCCTGCCGTTGACGGAGGTGTCGTTTAAACGGGATAGTGCCGAATTAAGCTTGGTTTTCATTGGTTTACTTGAGCAGCTGATTCCGAAATACTCGGAGATTATTTGCCGTCGTCAAGAAGTCTGCGACATGATTTCGGAAATTAAAATCGCCGGGTTTTCGTCTCCTGTTTTCGAGGATGCATATGTCGATCCAGGAGAGATATCAGAAAAATCAAGGATTGCACATGACTACAATCTTGACTTGAGCCACAAACGAGCCACATCAATCCTGGGCTATATCAAGTATAATATGAATTTTGAATATAAGCCTGAGATCGTGAAGAAACTGACCAATGTCTCGGCGTATGGATACTTACAGGCGAAAAAGGTGCCTAAACAGTTATTGGGAAAATTCGCTAAATGTAGTCCGAAAGAGTATAACTGCTCTGAAGAGAGGTATGTGACCATATCATTTCATTTGCCGAGCGATCAGTGAAATGAATGATCATTGTTCGATGAATGGCAGTGAATAGAATGGCAGTGAATAAATCAAACAACGGTATTTGGCATGCCTGAGAACTGAGTTGAAACCTTTTGGAAGGATCTTAATTAAGGTCCATAAGGCAACATCATTACTTCCACTTTAATTAATAGTTTTAGCAAATGAATTCCTTTATATTCTGGTACTCTCAGGCTGCTGAGAGTTTTTTAATCCCATTAATCATTCTCATCTTTTTAATCGGATTAATGATTCTGTTTAAGCGGCATTTCCTTGTGAAACGGGAACACAGTTTCATCTCTTTGATTCATCAACGTACCCACGAACATGTTGATCGTCAATACAGCAGGGGTAAAGTTGACGCCTACTATGATGTGATTCGGAATATTTTTCAAAAGTCTTTCGATGAGTTCTTTCGAAGCAAATTCATGGGTATAAACCTAGAGCTTGATCCAGAGAAAAAAAGCAGGCGCAAAAAGAAAGGCACAGATCCAGCCAAGAGTATTGTTGCAAAAAATCAGGATCTGGTAACGGTTCGATTCGATAAAAGCGTCGGGATTGAATTAATAAAGACCGCGCGCAGCCCAATCGATTTCATTGTGCTCTTAACTGAAAAAAAACGGCAGAAGTTTCCGACGAAGTTCTCCTTGAACAACTTTTTGGATAAACGATATCATATTGATGACGGCATTCAAAAGATCATCGACAATACCCTGTCGCAAGCCATGTATTATCATTATGATCATTCAAAACCCAATTTCCTGAACATTGCCGGATATTCAATCTCCAACAATCCTTTTTTTAAGAAGGTCTGGCTCGGATTATCGACCGATATTGCGGACAGTTTACTGCGCACGTGGCATGAAATTATTGTTATGATAGGAATTCTTGGTACGTTTATCGGTTTTTTCATATCGTTTCAATCGGGTGGTAACCTGAAACTCGGCGTTGGGGTTGCGATCACAAGCTCTATTGTTGGGATGTCCCTGGGTATTATTTTCATGATGATTGAAAAGTCAACGCCAGACGAGGATATGTCAATGAATTCGTTGGAAATGTTGTCCAATTCACTTGAAATAATCTGGAACAACAGCAAGGCGCTTTTCGACCGGGAATCCGAAATGGGCCGGAATGTCGATGCGGAGGAAGCTCCGGAATCAGTTGTCGACTAGGACATGTTTTACAGAAATCCTATTTTTTTATTCATGATTGAAAGGCAAAAATAAACTTTAACTCGCGCACTATTCCATGATGTTCTACTCTAAAACATTTTATGTGAGTACCCTGATTGGTATCACATTAATGGCGCTTTCAGCTTGTGAATCCTCGGATATGGGGACTTTGGAGAAAGAGGGCAAATGCCCCGAGTGCAGCTTAAAAAATGAAAAACTGGTCGGGATGAATCTGCGTTTTTCGAATTTGAACAATGCAAATCTAGATGGTTCAACCATCAAGGAAGTTAATTTATCCAATGCCAATCTGAATGGCGCTTCACTGGAAAACACAAATTTGGACGGTGTTAACTTCTCAATGGCCAACCTTGAGGATACCTCGCTCAAAAAAGCAACGCTAAAAAATATTAACTTGTCAAAGGCCAATCTTTCAAAAGCTGTCCTCTACAAAGCCGATTTGAGCGGAGCAAATTTGTCTGATGTAAAACTGCAAGGGGCAGAACTGGATGAAACAAACCTGACGAGGGCAAACCTGAGCAATGTAGATTTGAGTAGTGTTTCTCTGGATGGTGCTACCCTTGACGGAGCAGATCTCAGAAAAGCCATCCTACAAGGTGTCGATCTGTCCGAAATCAGTTTCAAAAAAGCTGTTCTGATTGAGGCGAATCTTTCCTCATCCGAATTGAATGAAGCAGATTTCACCGAGGCGGACCTGACGGGAGCGAACCTTGCGGAAGCAAACCTGGATGATGCGATCCTTGTTAAGGCAAACCTGACAAACGCAGATCTACGAGGTGCTTCCTTGAAAAATACTGATCTAAGTGGGGCTAATCTGACCGGAGCCAGGTTGCATAAGGCAGAACTAAAAGGCACCAATCTTTCGGGAGTAATACTGAAAGATGTTGATGTTACAGATCTGGTTTTTAAAGATGTCTTATTCAAGAATACGGACTTGCAGGGAATCGATTTTTCTAAATCGACCTTTGTCAATCCGGATTTTACAAAAGCGAATTTAACAGATTCAAGTTTTTATGAAGTAGATCTTAATGAGGCAATTCTGTCAGAGGCGGTACTGATCGATACAAATTTTCAAAAAGCGAACTTAAGCGAGGCGATCTTATCAAAAGCCAATATGCAGAAGGCAGTATTTTTAAACGCCAACCTGGAAGAAGCAAACATGGATGAAGCAAAACTGGATCTGGCGGTTTTTACCGAAGCCAAGCTGATGAACGCTTCCATACAGAACAGTCGCATGATCGTAACCGATTTCACAAGAGCGGATTTATCTGATGCAAAATTTACCAATAGTGATCTGAGAGGCTCCATCTTCAAAGAAGCGAAGACCGAAGATGCCGATTTTGTCGCCAGCAACTTAAAATATGTTGTATGGACGGATGGACGCTCCTGCGGGAAGAACTGGCTTCAGAATTGTCGATTCATTATCGATAACAAACCCGGTTCGATTCCTGAAAAGGCCAGTGAAGAACTGGATATTGCTGAAGAACAGCAGGAGGAAATCGTGGCATCTACCGGGGATAAAGATCCAGGCGTTGAAAAGGACGGGATCACTCCCAATGATGCCGTCGAAAAAAGCCAGGCTCTGCTTAAGGAGAAGGATAAGAAAATCACAGCGTTAACCGGAGAGGTAAAAGCGCTTAAATTAAGAAACCAGACGATTGCTTCATTATCCACACAGGTTAAAAAGCTCAAAGCAAAGTTGGCTGAATACAGTAAATTAGAGCAGACCAACATCCAAAATCACAAGCAGGCAGTGCAGAAAAAGCAACCAGCATTCATCACAAACGAGCCGGCAACAGCTAAAGAGTGACAAGACCTTGCAAGTGCCTACCCAGCAAAAAGAGCAATCAACCAACAGGAGTGTATTGTTCGCATACTGAACTCTCCGTTCTCAGCCTGGATCGCTCCTTTTGCAACCTCCGCCCGCAATCGATCCATCTTCAGCTGCATAAGTAATTCCTGATTCTGCTCCATGAAGCGAAGTGCTTCTCGGATAACCAGACAGCGCTCCTGATTTCACTGTGGTCCTAATTGCGCGCCATCATAAATAGCCTAAGAGAACGTTTGCCATTATTTTAAAAGTTCGTAAACCTAATACAAAGTCAGCAAAAACCTAATATTCTCGCACTGACGAAGTACTTACTCGCGTATGAGAAAACAAGACATTTTAAGCAGCTAAACTCGAAACAAAGATGAAGACATGTTTACGTACAGCAAACCTGATAACCTTGTAGAATTGTTTGAAGATGCAGTCACCCGATTTTCGGATAATAATCTTTTTGGTATAAAGAATGGCAATAGTTCGGTTTTGAACTGGATGACCTATAAAGAAGTTGGACGCCGGGTGGACAATGTCCGGAGTGGATTAGCCCAGTTGGGTGTTGGAAAAGGGGATACGGTTGGCTTCATTGGCAACAATCGACCGGAATGGGTATTATCGTCTTTTGCTACCTATGGTCTCGGAGCACGATTTGTTCCCATGTATGAAGCCGAACTTCTCGATGTTTGGAAATATATTATTTGTGACAGTGAAGTAAAAGTCCTCGTGGTTTCCAAGTCGTCTATTTATGAGCAAGTCAAGAGTTTTGTGGATGAATTATCAATGCTGGAAAAGATTATTGTTGTTGAGAGTGAAGGTCTGGGCAGCCTGACAGAGTTGGAGAGGACAGGAGAAGACAATCCTGTGCCATCTGTTCAACCATCGCCGTCTGATATGGCTGGGCTGATTTATACCTCTGGTACGACGGGTGCCCCGAAAGGTGTGTTGTTAAGCCATGGCAATCTGAGCAGCAATGCCCAAGCCGGCTACCATCTCTATCCCGAACTGGATGAGAATAGCCGCAGTATCTCAATTCTGCCGTGGGCGCACTCTTACGGGCAGACTGCCGAGCTCCATAATTATTTCCAGTTTGGGGGGTCCATTGGATTCATGGAAAGTGTGACGACACTCGCCCAGGATCTACAACTGATAAAACCAACTTTTATGATTGCGGTACCCCGTGTGTTTAACAAAATCTATGATCAGATTCTGGCAAAAATGGACGATACCGGTGGTATGGTGAAAAAACTATTTCAAATGGCAGTGGAAACAGCTCAGAAGAAACGAAATCTTGCTGAAATCAATAAAAGCTCACTACTGGTTAACCTCAAATTCGCCTTGCTGGATAAACTGGTGTTCTCCAAGATACGTGAACAGTTTGGAGGCTGCCTGCGGGGAGCCCTGACAGCCAGTGCAACGATGAATATAGAGATTGCTAATTTCTTTTATAACGTTGGCATTCCGGTATTTGATTGTTATGGATTGAGCGAAACGTCACCGGCAGTTGCCATGAATAACCGGGAAAATTGCAGACTCGGTAGCGTGGGGAAGTGTGTTGAGCATGTTCATGTCAAAATTGATCAGTCCGTGGTTGAAGCGGGAGCAAAAGATGGTGAAGTAATTGTCTATGGCCCAAATATTATGCAAGGGTACCACAATAAGCCGGATGAGACCAAAGCTGTGATGACGGTGGATGGCGGCTTTCGAACCGGAGACCGCGGGCGTCTTGACTCCGATGGATTTCTATATATTACCGGGCGCATCAAGGAGCAGTATAAGCTTGAAAACGGTAAGTATGTGTTTCCAGCTTCGATCGAGGAAGATATCAAGCTTTTGCCGCATGTTGCGAGTGCCATGGTTTATGGTGACGGCCGTAGATTCAACGTCTGCCTGGTAGTTCCCGATTATCCGGTTCTTGAAAAATTTGCCAGGGAACACAATCTGCCTCTCGATCCGAAAGAGCTTGCTCTCTCAAAAGAAGTAAATAATCTGATTGCTGATGAAATCACCCTGCTACTTGAGGGAAAATACGGCGGCTATGAAATTCCCAAACGGTTTAAGCTACTGGTTGATGATTTCGCCCTGGAAAACGGTATGCTGACTCAAACCATGAAATTGAAACGTCAGGTGGTTATTGATACTTACAAAATTGATATCGAGGAATTGTACAGGTCATAGATCCGACAGATCAAAGATCATCCCCATCACAGTTTAAAGCTCGATATTTTTCAGTAATGATAAAACCCGTCTCTGTGCATAAGCTCGATCCGGGTTTGACATTGATCACCTACAAACTTATTTTTGATGGGCTGGGAATGGTATCGTTGGTACTTCTGTGTATTTATGGTGTGTTTTCGCTGATTAATCCTTAAGAGGATAGCGACCATACTCATAAGCCGTGTCAAACATTGCGACGACATTTTCGATCGGCGTATCAGGTTCGATATTGTGGCTGGTAGCAAATAGTAACCCGCCACCAGTTCCAAGTGTTTTGATAACCTCTTTTACACCCTGCCTGACCTCATCTACTGTACCAAAAGGTAAGAGGCGCTGCACATCCACACCACCATAAAATGTCAACTGATCTCCGTAATCCTGTTTTAGTCGCCAGGCATCCATGTTTTTTGCTCGTGTTTGTACAGGATTGAGAATTTCATACCCCACTTCCAAAAAACCCGGAATCAAGTCATAACAAGATCCACAGCAATGAATGCTGAGTTTTGCCCTGGTCATTTTTTTGGCAATGTCTGTCAGCTGTTTTTCATAAGGCAATATCCATTGACGATAGTAATCCAGAGAAACCATCGGGCCGGTTTGCATCGCAATATCGTCATAAAAGCAGAGAACATCCAGATAGGGTCCAACCTGTTCCAACCATCGCTCCAGGATTTGCGCGCTCAGTGCGGTAATTTTTTGGGCCAGGTGCCTGTATAAGTCTGGATTTAAGCGAGAATCCATCATCCACTGATCAACCCCGCGCAGCCAGGGATAAATAAAAAAAGGTGCAGAGGCATAAGACGCTTCCCCCAATACTATTTTACCACTGTTATGAAGTGCCTGGGCCTTCTCTCTTTGACCTCTGTAATAGATGGGATCATCCGGATCCGGCCATATGGGGTGCGCTTCTATATCATCTATCGTTTTGGCCTGTCTGAGGGGTGCTATCTGATCCGGAAAGGTTCTAAACCCGCCCACGTCTTTCATGAAAAATCCCCACATGCCATCCTGGGTGATTCCGTCAGCCAGGCTCATACGATGTGGAGCACCGATCAGTAATAATTCCACATCACTATGAAAACGTTCTTTAAGTTCGGATTGGAGATTTATGACGCCAAAATCTCCCACGCCATTATTATAGGCGGTAAATCCAAGATGTTTGCAGAGCGTGTCATAGTGAGAAGGAACAATACTGCTATTCGAGCCGCCCCAAAATATAGGCAGTCTTTCAGGTTCTTCATGGTTCACAACTTTCCAGAAGTTCTCTTGTGGTGTTAAGTTCATCAAAATCGTTTCCTCTATAAATGATGTGTTAACTGATCAGTTCTTGAGCCTTTCTCAGCGCATCAACAACATTTTCTCCGTAGGCATCCGCCCCCATTTTTGCTGCATATTCATCATCCAGAGGTGAGCCGCCGACGAGTACCTTTACGTCTTTTAAATCAGAATCCGCTCGCAAACCCGTAATGACATCCTTCATATGAACCATTGTTGTTGTAAGTAGTGTCGAAATAGCGACGATATCTGCTTTTTCCTCTTTAGCAGCACTAATAAACTTTTCAGTTGGAACATCGACCCCCAAATCGATAACCTTAAATCCAGCACTCTCCAATGTCCGGATGACTAGATTTTTGCCAAGATCATGCATATCACCTGAAATTGTGCCTATCACGATAATCCCTTTTGATTCATACTGATCTGATGTAATATACGGTTTGATCAAATCGGTACATGCTTCCACTATATCCGCGGCGAGTAATAATTCAGGCAGAAAATAGTCGCCTTCTTCAAATTTTTGACCGACGATATTCATGCCAAGCATGATCCCCTTTTCTATGATTTGAAACGGATTCACTTTCTCTTTTAGTAAGCGCCCCACTTCTTCGATGGCTTTTTCTTTTTCAATCGTTGACAGGGCCAATATTAGTTCAGAAAACATTATATTCTCCAATTCAAGAATCTTTATATTCGAATGCAGTTAGGGTTGGCTCAAAAATTACTCAAGTGTTTCCCATTCAAGTGATTCCCATTTGTGTTAAGGAATCACGTCGCTGAGGCATTTTGTCTGCAAAATGTCCAGTCTTTATGGGACCAGGCAGCGTCCCGGGAACGCTACCCATCATTTGTCGATCATCTCGATGAATTCCGGAAGCATCATGATGTTGACCCCCTTCTCCCTGGGAATGGATCCCATGGCCTGGCCGTAACATCCGGTGCAGATGTGGACCATGTTCTTTGTCTCCACGTTTTCGGTCATATGGGAGATTCCGTCCGGTTTAAAGCAGCATTCGGGTGCCTTGATTCGATTGATCGCCAATCCGGATATATTCTTGAATACCTGGTTGGTGGATTTCAGATCCATGGGAACGGGCGCGAACCTTTTGTGCAACTTGTAACAACCGGCGTAATAGTCGATTCTTTCGTTAAACGCCATCTCCCCCATAACTTCAGCGATGGCTTCCGGGTAGTAAATGATATCCTCATTGGGGAAGGCGTGTTTGTAAATGGGATAACAGGGAGAGCAGAAGATGATCAGCCTTTTGGCGCCGAATGTTTTGGCTGATTGCAGGGTCTTTTCCACAAACCCGCGGGAAAGGTCTCGACATTCATCCATGGCCTCTTCGTCCCTGGCCTTGATGGCCGGTCGATATAGATAGTTGCCGCAGCAATACTCTTCGGATAGCAGCGTGTAGGAAAGCCCCCGCTTGTCAAAGAAGCGTGTCAGGGAAGCAATGATGTTGGGCAGTAGCGGCAGGATCTGACACCCGGTAATGATGGCGTTGTCAGCCTCCCTGTCGTAAGGCAGGTTGTATTCATCCAGAATGGACTTTCTGTCCGGAAATTCCGTGGAATAACACCCGGTCCGGTTGATGTCTTGAACGGATTGCTTGTCAATCAGTGCGTGCATTTGAGAGTATCTCCTGAGTTTCAGGTATCATCTGTGGACAATCCCCCTAAAGTAGAGGTTTGCATGCGCCATGGGAAATGGGTTGGCGCCTGTGCCCGATATGCCCATTCATTAGCAGAATATAAAAGAACCGGCAATTGGCCCGCTGGAACAATGAATTCCTTATCAGACTCCCACCTGGGCAGACAAGTGATGCCTGACCCCTAGGTTTAAAATCAGGATTGACTTCGAAATCAGTATTTTCTACCATAGTAGGTTAAACCCTTTAATAAAAAGAAAGTCAGTCCATCGGGCTAAATCGTTAGATTAACAGGCGAGTTCAGCAATGTCCGGTTAGGTATTTTTGTGGGCTTTCCCAAAAAAGTCTTTTAACAGGAAATTCACAGGTGATTTGTTGTCACCGCGTGTGGGAAAAAGGAATAAAAAATGAAAGGGACGGAATTGGTTCTTAAAGCTTTAGTCGATAACGGCGTCACCTATGTTTTCGGATACACCGGTGGTGCTATCATGCCGATTTTTGATGAAATGGAAAAGCAGAAGGTTTTTACATTTGTCATGTCACGGCATGAGCAAGGTGCCGCTTTCATGGCCCAGGGGATATCACGGGCATCTCTGTCAACAGCCAAACCGATGGTAGGCGTCTGCATGGCTACTTCCGGACCGGGCGCAATGAACCTCGTGACGGGGATTGCCGACGCTCTGATGGATTCAGTTCCGATACTTGCTATTACAGGCCAGGTGGCCTCCACTGTGATCGCGACGGATGCCTTTCAGGAAAGTGATGTGGTGGGCGTGATGATGCCACTGACCAAACAGTGTTATATGCCGTTATCCGTTGAAGAGATCGAAGAGACCATTCATGAAGCATTCTACATTTCAAAAACCGGGAGAGGAGGGCCGGTGGTCATCGACATTCCCAAGGATATTCAAATTCAGACCACCGCTCAAACCTATCAATTCAATGCGGCCAAATACGAACCCGATCTACACGGATTTAAATATTCCCCGGAGCCGGACAGCACTCTCATTAAAAAAGCGGTGGCCATGATCAACAAGAGTGAATGCCCGATTATTCTTTGCGGCCATGGGGTGGTTGCCAGTAACGCTGGCCGGAATCTGAAAGCGTTTGCTGAAAAAGCCCATGTTCCCATCGGATTTACCCTTCACGGTCTCTCAGCCATACCCGTCGATCATCCGCTATCCCTGGGAATGGTCGGCATGCATGGATCGGTCGAGGCTAACCGTGCGCTGCAGCATACTGACCTGATGATCTCCTTTGGAATGCGCTTTGATGATCGGGTGACCGGAGATTTAAAACAGTTCGGGGTCGATGTGGATGTTATTCACGTTGAAATCGATCCTTCCGAAATTAATAAAAATGTCAAAACATCCATCGCTATCAACGCGGACGCCAATCGGGTGTTGAAACTGCTGGCAAAAGATCCTGAGATTAATACCAAGCCGCGGCGATTGTGGTTTGAGCAACTGGACGTCTATCGCGGCGAAATATTTGAAGAGGTCCAAAAGGAAATTGAGAAAGGGGTCGGCCAGGAGGGACAACTGTTAATGAAGACCATTGTAAAAAGACTATCAGACGTGACGGAGGGTAAGGATCTGATTGTCTCGGACGTGGGCCAGCACCAGATGATTCTGGCTCGTTTTTACAATTTTCAGACAACAAACAGCTGGTTTAATTCTGGTGGTGCCGGCACCATGGGGTGCGCTTTACCGATGTCTGTCGGCGTAAAACTGGCGAGACCCGAGGAACGTGTCTGGGCTGTTTGCGGTGATGGTGGTTTCCAGATGAATATCCAGGAATTGGGTTCGATTATGGAACACGAAATTGATGTTAAAATTCTGCTCCTCAATAATGGCTACCTGGGAATGGTCAGACAGTGGCAAACCATGTTTTACAGTGGACGTTTCGCAGGTACTCCCTTGAAAAATCCGAATTTTGGGGCAATTGCCGGGGCCTACAGTATACCCTACCAACGTGTGGAAACACCTGACCAGATCATGGCGGCTCTTGAGACAGCAGCCGCACATCAAGGGGCCTATATGGTTGAATTCTTGTGCGATCCCAGTGAGATTGTTTTACCAATGGTTCCTGCAGGTGGCAGTATCGCCGATATGATCGTCTCTTTAAATCAAGAATAATAAACGCCTTTGATTGGATAGAATCTATGACAACCATAACTTCAAGGAAACGACGAGCTATTATGGTCTATGTAGCAGACCGGCCCGGAGTGCTGAACAAAATATCGATGCTGATCCGTCGCAAGATGTACAATGTGGAATCGATTACTGCCTGCGCGGCCCGCCAGTCCGGATACAGTCGCATTTCCCTGACACTCCATGAGGATAACAACGATAATCTGCAGCAGGTGATCCTGCAGATTGAGAAAATGACTGAGGTTATTTCAGCCAGGGAGTTGGATATCAATGAAAGTTTCTGGCGCGAAGTCGCACTGGTTAAATTTGAAGCCAGCCAAATCCAGTTTGAGCAGTTTAACAAAAAGTACAGTTTCGAAACACTAGATCAGCAGAATCATGGCGTACACATCGTGCAATTGGCAGGAATATCCAAAATGATTGATGATTTTCTGCTGGACCTGGGAGATGACAAAATTATCGAAGTGGCACGATCCGGATTTACGGCCCTGGACCGGTGACTATACTTATCTCTGCCATGGCTCCAGTGATTGAATATAGGATTCAAAATAGTTATTGTCAGTGGTAGCATACCGGCCATCGTTGACCTGTTCGATATCCATGCAATCAAGCAGCAGCTCCAAATGGCTTTGAATCTCATTTTTTGCCATGTAGGCTCCCATACCTTTCAATAGAGACGGTTCGAAATGGTCTGTCATGATCTCTTTAATCGTCTTCGGGCTATCGCTTAAAATCTTGAGGATGGCACCGCAGCGTTCAATATGATGATCAATAATCTCGCCCGCCCGGGCTTCCATTGGAAAATCGTTCCATTGGTCATAATAGAAAAGTCGATGACCTGGCAGTACCAAAAGATCCTGATGGTTTTGGCCTAAAGATTTTAACCTCTTTAGGGTTTTAATATAAGCCTCAAGTCCGAATGCCTGTCGAATTTCCGATTGATTAACAGAGAAAATTTCACTGACCAAATTAAATGACTCTTTTTTGGACGGTGCTGGCGATATGTGTGGCAGCAGGTTATCTCCGACGATAGCAATATCGTTGGCCAAAATGATAGCTATCGCATCTGGGCTGTGTCCCGGCAGATACATGGTTCGGATATTCTTTCCGATAGTGTCGTCCTGGCCACAAATATTTTCAATGACCAGTTCATGTCGATTCTGATGATAATCGAGGCAATTCTCGTTGGCAAATGAATCGGGCATGACACAATGCCAACAACTAGGTGGAAAATTCTTGCGGATGCCATCGGGAACTTTTTCCGGACACAATCTTATCAGCCGTTCGTAAACAGGATGGGCTTTCACCTTAGCCCCAGTCAATGCCACAATTTCTGCTAAACCTCCGTCGTGGTCTTCGTGTCCATGGCTGAGTACCACCCATTTCAGACTTTGTACTGGAAAACCAGTATCTTCAATCATCCCCAATAAAGCGTTGCTTGTGCCTGTTCTGCCTGTATCCACTAAAAAAGGGGCATCGGCTAATACCAGATAATTCCAGGTTGGCCCCAGATCCCAATTTCCTCCGTAAAAATTCTCGGTGGCAAGACCATACACTTCCAATCCGCCTGGAGTTTTCACTTTGAAAACCATTCCATTTCCACTTTGATCTCCTTTTCGTATTATTTCCACTTGTTCTTTTAACATGACGCTACATCCTTGTAAGTTTTCGTTAAGTCCTTTTCTTCCATGAATATCAGTCTATCAGTCTATCAGACTAAAAGAATTTATCCAGACTGTCATTAAGAATTCAATTTCTATAATAATTGAGGGTGAACTATATCAATGAAATCTACTTTCTGTAAATTCGTTTTTCCAGTGGATAGCTATGTTTTCGAATCCCAGAAATAGCAATTTTCTTTTCAAAAATGAAGTGACCCAGGAAGGCAAGACTGACCGAACCGTGTTAGAGCAGGAACTGGAGAGCGAAGGGGCGCAAGACCGCTTCTATGGGCAAGGTTTCGCTGGAATATTTCTGAAGAAACCAAGCCCTTCGACTGGTTCATATGAAAGGTGTCCGTACCGGCACCCAGGTGGCCTCCTTCTACGAAACCGGATCTGTGACTCGCACCAACAGTGACTTGGGGACTCTGAACCGCTCCAACTATGGTATTGGACTCCGGTTGGTGACTGCCTCTGGTTTTGTTTATCGACCCGAAGTGGCCCTTTGGGAAGAGGGGCAGCTGCCAGCATCACATTCAACCATCCCTGGTAATCAGTGGATTGGCCGTGATAGCCGTCGTCGATAGACAAAAATTTCTTTATCTCAGTTAGATTTTGGAACGGACTGTAGGCATGAAATCAAAAAAGCAAAACCAACCTAAAGTTATCAGAGGAAGCGTTATCTTTGCATAGCATTTCAACGCCCGTTAAGCGCACCGCAGTTTGCTTCTGGACATTGGAAAATCTCCTAAGAGCTGGAGTTGTCTCCAAACTATTGCTGTTTTATGATCTAATTTGGATACTCCTTCTTCAGCTTGGCAATTACTGGTTGTGCTCGGGGAACCTTATCTTTTTCCAATGCAAAGATGACGGCCGGAAGAAAAAGGAGGGAACTGACCAACGCCATCAGAATAATCGTCATGCCAAACAATCCGAAATAGACATTGGGTATAAATGATGAGAGGGTCAGCATTCCAAATCCACTTATCAGGATCAGGGAGGTAAAAACCACTGCCCTTCCTGAAGAGGTAACGGCTTTATGGATGGCTGCCTGGCTGTCAAAACCGGATCGTCTGGCTTCGAGGTACCGATTCATCACGTGAATGGTATCATCTACTGCAATCCCGAACGTCACCGAGGCGACAATCATGGTCGTAAAATCCATGGTGATTCCCAATATCACCATCAATCCACCAGCCATAACAATCGGTGTCATGCTGGGAATGAGGGCCAACAATCCATATCGAAACGACCTGAAAACAAGGAAGAAGCAGATCATAACTGCCACAATGGCCAGTGAAAATGATTGTACCAATCCAGACTCGATGTAACTCCCCATAGTCGTCCACAGTACCATATCACCGGTTATTATTGGCTTTAGATTTGGATGCTCAGCGCTTAGCCGGTCTTTAAAAGTTGCAATCAGACGTTCCATTTCAGCGGTGGTCATATTTTCAATTCGCAAGCTGACCCGGGCATGACGATCATCAAATGATTTTAGATCGCTCAAATCCTCGTCAGGACTCGACAAAGAATAAAGTAGCAGATATTGGGCAACCAATTCTCTGGAATTGGGGACGACGTAATAGGCAGGATCTTCATTGTGCATGGTCTGGTTAATCTTGCGAATGAAATTCACCAGCGAATTGACCTTGCCGCTGGTTTCCAAAGACTCAGCAAAGCCCTGAAACTTTAATACGTCTTTCAGAAAGGCGGGGTCGTTTATGCCATTCGCTTCACCACTGTCAAACACAAATTCCAGGGTTAATCCACCGTTATATATATCATCGAAATAATCCATGGCATTGCGGATGTTGGTCCCTTTTTTAAAGGATCGTACGAAATTGGAATCCACTTCGATAAATGAGGCCAAAGTAAAGGCTGCGACAAGCAGGCCTGCTCCAATTACAATCAATCGCTGCCACTTGTTCGCGATCAATGGAGCGATCTGAGTGGTAATTTTCGCTACCCAACCAGTTTCATGCAGGCTTTTTGCCCGTTTTCCCTTGGAAGTGACAAAACTGAGAACCGCAGGCAGGGTGGTCAGCGAATAAAGCAGGGCAAAAGTCACACCGGCGCCTGCGATGATGCCGTACTCCCGAATCGGATTTAAACGCGTTATTGACACTGCCGTAAACCCAATAAAGGTCGTAATCGATGTAAATGCAACTGGAATAAACATGGCTCTGATCGATGCTTTGGCCGCTTCCTTTGAGTCCTTGCCCTCATTGCCCTCCTGGTAAAACTCCACCACGATATGCACCGAATCTCCAATCCCTGCTACAATTACCAGGATGGGCAGCATGACATTGAGCATATTGAGTGACCACCCCATCATACCCAGGACTCCGATCATGGAAATGGTAGAAAGTACAATAACTAACCAGGGCATTAATACCCCAGCCATAGAGCGAAATGAGAAAATCAGGAGGATCGTGATCAGTAAAAACATCAACGGAAAGGTTGTCATTTGATCGTTCATGGAGGCCGACAAAAATTGATGCGAAATAACGGGATCTCCCATCAAATAGAACTTATACCCTTGCTCACTGTACCCTCTTTTTTCCAAAAACCTGTTAAAATCGTCAATGATTTTAACTTTATGATCAATCGAGTTTTTTATATATTCACTGCGGGCAAAAATTAAGGTGTCATTCAAATCCTTGGTAATCATAAAATCATGGACAAGGGTCTCGCCGGCCATGATTTTCCTAATCCGATTAATATCGGCCTCCGTGCCTTCAAATTGATCAAAATCCTCTACCAGATTGACGGTCTTCAACGTATCGTCGTCGGACGTCAAGACCTGATATTTGGACAGAGAACTTACCTTGTTGATGAACTCATGGTTTTCCAAAAATTCTGAAATCTCATGAATAACCTTCATATTCTGCGCTGTGATGACACCATCTTCCCCGGATCTTTTAGAGATGCCTACCAGCAAAGCTTGTGGACTTCCAAACTGATCCTTCAGAAATTCATAATCCTTGAGTGATGGATCATTTTGCAGAAACCACATTTCATTGGATGCGTCGAAATAGAGGTTCTTAAATGAAATCGACATAAAAGCAATCAAAATTGCTGTGGCCAACAGCACCCATTTACGATGATTAATAACTATTTCTGCCCAGCTGTTTATAATTCTAGCAATCATGAACACACTCCAAATTCGATGAAATCGTTAAATATTCCACTCATAATCAGCAATGTCCGGTTAGGTTTTTGCAAAATAAAAACTGAATGATAAAACCAGTCTCTGCGCATAAGGATTTAAAGATTTTCTAAGTTTGCTTCACGAAAAACCGCCAAACTCGCCTACCTCGCTCAAACAGGCTCATTTTCGCTACGCTAAACTAAGAAAATCTAGTAAATCCTTATAAGCTCGATCCAGGTTTCATCATTCAGCTTTCTGCAAAAACCTAACCGGACATTGCTGACTCATAATCGATATTTTATTGGAAAGTTCATGCCAAAGTGAACATTAACCTTCACTATTGAAATTATAGGATAATAACTCAATTGCCCATTTTATATACCTGCATCTTTTCCATCGGTGGATTCGGCATTCAGATCGCAAACGGTGTACTGCAAGATGCCAGGAAGAATGAATCCATTAGCCGAATCGCAGGTTAACCTGCATGCGTTGACCTGGATATTTTTGTAAAGGAAATGGTGCTCATGAAGTCAAATTTTTTCGACTATAATAAATGTGCCTGCAGATTCGAATAGATCAAATCAGCTTCATGTTTCCGTATCGCTTCAGGCTGGCAACTACTATTTATCACTAAATCAGCCCTCGACGAAATACATCCCTTCTGATATTCATCCAGTCAAAGAGGGGGACGTAGTTACGATATTTTCTTACAAATCGCAATATCGCAACTACGTCCCCACCTTCCACCTTCACTGCCACTTAAAGAAAAGAAACTCAGGAGTATGAAGATATGTCGCGCTTAAAAGAAATGATAACCTGTTCTGCCGCTCATAGTAGAATGATTGATATGAAAACATATGTTGTGGATGACGATACAGTTATTGTGGAAGGTGAGTTAAGAGATGACAGATACCAGGCTGTTTATGATCAAGCTGGCATGAAGCAAAACGCAGGTCCAATTCATCATCTGGTCATTCGATTATTGATCCGGGGAAAAACAATGGAAATTGTAGATGCTGAAGCAGAAATGCTGCATGTGCCCCATGAGGAATGTAAAATTACACTTGAGAGTATGGCCAACATTATTGGCTTGGAGATAAAAGGTGGATTTATCAAGGAGGTCCGGAAAAAAATCGGTGGTATAGATGGGTGTGCTCACCTAACTCATCTTTTAACGGTCATGAGCCAGGAAGTATTCCAGGGTATTATCGTAGTTCAGGGAAAAGATAGGGCGCCCCTTCCTGAAAACCTGGATGATATGAAAGGGTTGGAAAATCTGATAGGCAGCTGCAAAATGTGGGAACCAGGAGGATTAAAACTCACGAGACTACAAAAAGCGATAGAAGGCAGAAGATGACGTTACAATTGGAATGGGGACAGACGACGTTATTGCGTAACGAAAGCCCCCCCCCAAAAAAAAAAAATTCTTTGCTTGCTTCTTCCGGTCAATGTTTTTCTCCCTTTTCACCAACGTCTGCTTGAGTTTTGAATGGTAAGCAGAAACCTGTTTCCGGGGTGGACCTATTTCGAATAGGCAGCAAACATTTTCTGCATCAGTTCGTTGTTATCTTTGGGTGGTGGTTCGTAACCTTCCTTCTTGGCGACCATGGTGATGGTTTCATCGTTACAGCCCGTCGCACAGACAGCACAACCGAAACAGAGATTCAGATCCACTTCAGGCACATCCTGGTCACCCATTACCAGCGCGTTGGCCGGACAGCGATCCAGGCAGGTCTCGCAGGCGGTGCAGCGATCCGCATCAAATTTCGGTTCGAATCCGGAATTAAAAACCGCTGAGGGCTTCGGTTGCTTCAGTATCATCTTGATCGCATAACAGTGCCACTGGTCACAGTTACAGAGATAGCCGACATTATCGGTGGTGTTGTGGGTCATATGAACCAGTCCGGCGTCCCTGCACTCTTCCAGCAATTTGTATGACTCATCCTGGGTCAGTTTTCTAGCAGCGCGACTTTCTATCATGTACTGGGCAGTTTTACCAAACGACAGACAGACCTGCATCGGCATACCATGGGTATCCTCACCACGTAGCATGGCTGCATGCCGGCAATAACAACTCGCAGCTGCAATATCTTCATTCGCATCGATATAGGTTTTGACCTGATCGTAGGTATGAATTGTATGTCCGGACTCTATGGATTCGTCGACCGTGATCACGCGTTGCATGGGGTAGGGAATTACCATAGGCGATTCTGCTTCCCAGGCCTGCTTGAATTCCAGGACGAGCCTGGCCAGTTTCTTATCCCGCTCGGTGGTCGATCCGTCCATGAAGACAAACTCAAGAATACCGGGAACGAAAGGAGCGGCTCGAAACAACCGAAGCTCGCCCTTGAGGTAGGTGGAACACAGCCCCTTATCCGCCATCTGTTTCAATGTTTTTTCCAGTTCCACCGCATCCCGTCCCATGACCTCGGCCAACTGTACTGCAGAAAATGTTTTCGCGGGCATGGCGTTGTTAATTTCTGCTTCTTCAGGCGTAAACAGCACCTTAACCAGTCGATAATATTCAGGAATATCCTTTCCCCCAAACGCTCCCCCCATAGCCATACTTCGTACGTTCATAACTTCAATCATGTCTTTGTATACTTGTTCACTCATTGCTATTCTCCCTTCAGGTGTTAAATGTTAGGGTGGGGACGTAGTTGCGATATTGCGATTTGTTTAACAAATCGCAATATCGCAACTACGTCCCCACCCCCTAGTATCAGCGTCGTCTTGAGTTGGCTCCCTTGGTCGGTCGCTTCTTCTGCCACCAATCCCCCATATTTTTCCTTGCAACCGGACCGTAACCGAACAAATCGTCAAGCCAGGCCAGTGGTTTTCCAAGAAAGGGGAGTTTGGCTGCGGAAATCCGGGCCAGTGTGTGCAGGAAGGTTTGATCGTCTTTTGTCCAGGTACAGGCAAACATACAGGCGCTGCAATAATGTGCATTGTGACCCGTCCATTCCCAGCAGATTTCGGGATTTTCATACCACAGTTTTCTTCCCTTCAGTGAAAAATTACTCTGGGGTTCCCAGGTAGACTCTTTTTCAGAACTGATGGCCTTGGCCGGGCAGGCCCGGGCACATTTCTGACAATGACGACAGTATTCCTGCAGGCCAAAATCAATGGGTTTGTCCAGGGCCAGGGGCATATCGGTTAAAATGCCCTCGATCCTGAGGGCTCCACCATAATAAGGTGAAATCAGGCGGTTCATGCGTCCCATTTCTCCCAAACCCGCCATCAGTCCGAAGGGAATCCCCGGTGGCATCGCAGCGGGAATAGGCTTGGCTTGATATCCCAAACCCCTGATGAAGTTCATCATTCTGAACCAGACCATCTGTCGGTCTTCATAACCACTTCTGTCAGCCATATCCCCAATCTGGCTGGGAGCATGCTTCATGGCTTCGAGGGGGGCCTGCCCGGCAACCATAATGACATACTTCAAATGTTCAGGAATCAGGACCTTACCTTCTGGAGTTGTTTTGATTTTTTCCACTGTGGGATCAACATCAACATTATGCTCGAGAAAGCGGGGTTCCAGATAGGTAAAGCCCACCTGGGCAGCACCCAGTTGCATAGCTGCGATTTCAACCATCTCGGATGCCTCTTGCGGGCTGCCCTGCCACTTGGGCACACCCAGTTCCTCCGGTGGATGAATCACCTTGCTCACCGCCTCCATGATCGGGAACATGTGCGTAATAAAGTTGCCCTCGAACATGGACACACCCGCTGCAAAAAAGGTGGTGGATGCGTAATGCAGGGCCAGATCCTTCAGCTGATTGCCCGGGACCTCTTTTTCTATCCGCGCCACGATTTTTTTTACAGACTCGTTCGCCTTTTCCTTGGCTTTTTCAGGATCCCCAAAGAGTCCCATCTGAATCTGGTCGGTGACTTTCCGCTCCCAGATAGATTCATCGATTTCGGTCGTCATCTTGTCCACCGATTTCACCCACCAGGGATACCGTTTGCTTTGATCCCGGTATACAAAGCCTTTGGGTATGGTTCCCAATGGAAAGTCAAAAGTCATCTTGTTTTTTCCCATCAGACCCCCAATCCCCAGACCAGCGCCTGTAAAACTACACCGGGGCCGCCAAACAGCAAGCCGCCCATCCAGGCAGCCCTTTGCTGGTGTTCCTGCAGAGAACCAAAGATAACATCGAAACTGAAAGCGATCAGAAAACAACCACCAACAAACATGAGCCAGTAATACCAGGCCAAAGCAGGTGCCAGCGTGTATAAAGCGGCCCCAGCCACTCCGGAGAGGGCCCCCAGAATATAGTTTCTCATCAGATTCCTCACAATTTGGGTTTCATTGTTTTCGCATGGTCATGCATAATCGACACTTGCAGAGCAAACCACTTATAATTCATTTAACTGCTGTCAAACATAGATTCAATAAACAGCGGTACTTTGTCAACTAATAATGTGGAAGAAAGCAGCATGCCCTCAACCCACTCTTCCATCTTTAGGGATCGTACAAAAATAACTTGGCATAATCTGTCCGCAAAAGTTCCATAAAGACTGAACATTTTGCAGACAAAATGCCA
>JABGPJ010000084.1:29693-38786 GCA_018645005.1 Deltaproteobacteria bacterium
ATAATCTGTCCGCAAAAGTTCCATAAAGACTGAACATTTTGCAGACAAAATGCCAAGTAATTTTTGAGCCGACCTTTAACAAATTTTCATCTGGAATTTCAATCCGGCAGGAGGGGGTAAACTGCAAATAAATAAATTGACAGGCAAGTTTCTTACCTGTATATATTTTGTCACCTGTTAAATACTAAACGATCACCCTGAAGTTAAAATCAATAAAAGAGGTATCTGTTCAGCATTTGCTCCGCCGAGAATATGGTGAATAGTGACATAAAGAGATGATTGACTATGGAAATATCGAATTGTCTGAGTGAGTCTGACATTTCACTTGAAGTCGACGGCAGGGACAAGCCGGAGATTCTAAAAAACCTGGTGGATGTGTTTACAAAAAGCACGCCGCTTGACAACAAAACTGAGGTTCTCAATCTGCTGTTGGAGCGCGAGAAGCTGAAAACAACCGGCATCGGTTCCGGGGTAGCGATTCCTCATTGCAAAATCTCCCAGGTGGATCGGATCCACATCATTGTCGGCCTTTCTAAAAAGGGAATTGATTTCAATTCGCTGGACAATAATCCCGCACATCTGTTTTTCCTGATCATCGCCCCTGAAAGCTCTAGCTCAGGCCACTTAAAGATCTGCGCCAAGGTTGTCCGCCTCGTCAGGGACGCCAAGGTCCGGGAGGAGCTGCTGGCGATTCCGACAGCAGAAGGCGTCATGACTTACATCAGAGAAAAAGAGAGTGCTCTGAATTGAGGAGCTCACATTTTAACCAGAGGAGTAGGCCTTATGGAATACATGTACACCGTATACGGAACCCAGCGAAGTTATTTTACCCTGAAGCTTGAAAGTGCGCTGATTTATTACGGTGTACCCTGGCGTCACATTTCCAAAAGACCCGACAATACAGAGCTGGTTGAAAAACGTGCGGCGACCCATCAAATACCCGTTCTGCAAACCCCTGAGAACTGGATGATAAACGACACCACTCCGATTATTTCGATGATGGACGCCCGTTATCCGTTGCGCCGCCTGGTGCCGACAGGACCTCTCGGCGTGTTGGTGCATCTGGTCGAGGAATTTATGGACGAATGGCTTTCCAGAACCATGGTGCATTACCGCTGGAATTTTGAGGAATCCGCCAAAGTGGTCGTGAAAGCGATGCTGGAAGAGGTGATGCCCGACGCGTCCGCCGAGGTCGCTGAGCAGATGGCGCAAGCCGTTTATACCTTCGGACGAAAAGCCTGCCGGGCCAACGGTTTAGATTCCGACCAGCAAAAGAAGAAAACAGAAGAGGAGTACGAGGGTATTTTAGTCGCAGCCCAGAAACAGCTTTCTGAAACACCTTTTTTATTGGGTAGCAGACCCTGTGTGGTGGATACCATCTTTTTGGGCGGACTCAAGGCCCACATGTTTGTGGATCCCGCGCCGAGGAAGATGCTGGAGGCCTATCCCGCTTTAATCGACTGGCTGACGAAGCGGGCGGACCATTGGGACGGCACCGGAGAGCTGCACCCTTTTCCCGAAAGTACCGGTTTTGCCCGCTATATACTGAAGCTGATGAAGTCGACCTATCTGAACTACCTGATGGCGAACACAACAGCCGTCAAGCAGGGAGATAAAGCGTTCGTGACAGAGATGTACGGCGAGGAGGTCAGCTACAAACGACTCGATTACCGGGAGGAATCCAGGCAGATGATTCTCAGGAGAATCACCGATCAACTGACGGACCAGGAGCGGGAAACGGTCGAAAGATGGGTCATCGATTGCGATTTGGACAGTGCCTTTTTGCCTTGAAGATGCAGATTCTAATAACATGGGTGTCAAGAGCGAACTTTTCTGGAGAATCGCAATGAAAAAATCACTTCCAATCTGGCTGATCATTATTATTGTGATTGAAACCCTGCCCATGTTCATTGGACCGTATGTTGCCATTTTCAAGCCGTCTCTGATGCCGGGTTTTGGTGGCGCCCTGGGAGTAACCGCTCCGGCAATTCTTTACGCTGCCCGGAATATCGCTGTCGGTATTGCATTCATCCTGGCGTTTGCGCTGAGAAACAGAAGCATGTTGTTTATACTGATTCTCATCCGGCTCATCACAGACCTCTGGGATTTACCAATGGGGATTTATTTTGATGCATGGTCCAATTCGACCCGGGCAATAATTGTGTTTACGTTGCTTTATTACCTTCCAGCCCTTTATGCCCTGCGCTACCTCTGGAAACAGATGAAAGAAGAAAAATAGTCAGACATTCAACCTCAAAACGACGGTAAGCTATGAGTTTGATCCAGATTGATGAAAACAAATGCAAGAAAGACGGTTTATGCGCAGCACAATGCCCGGCTTTCATAACATGATGCTGGGCTATCCAAAGTATCGGTTTCATCGCCTGCCCGAAAGAAAATCGTCAAAAATCTTCTGGAAGTAATCCATTCAGTGGCAGGTTTCAGAAGACCTGTCATTAAATAACCCTTGCACTATTACAGGACAGTATCTGCAGAACGGCCCCCGTCACGTCTGGGTCTGCTTCGACCCTGGATTCATCATTCAACTTTCTGCAAAAGCCTGACCGGACATTGCTGAAAATTTGTGCCTTATCAATCAATTAAATCAGTACTGCTTGACTTTGGAATGTCAAAGGCCCAATCTTTTTACAAGTTTAACGATAGGTAAATTCAGTTCAGGCTAAATGCAGAAAAATCTAGACCGCTGAGATATCGTAAAAAGTTATAGAGATTAAACAGTTCATCATATTAATGGTGTTAATTATCTAACAAGGAGGAGATCATGTTCAGTCTGGAAATGTCAAAAGAGCAGAAGATGATTAAAGATGAAGTTGCAAAACTTGTCAAAAACATTGTCACTGACAATGCAAATGAGATGGATGAGAAACGTGAGATTCCGGCTGACGGTATTCAGAAAGCCTGGGAACTCGGGGCCTCTGTTTCAATGGTTGCAGAGGAATTTGGTGGATTTGGGATGGAAGACTCCCCGATCACCACCGCACTTGTTCTGGAGGAACTGGCCTATGGAGATCTGGCGTTTGCCATCCAGGCCACTCTGCCGTCACTGGTCATCAGCCCGCTGGTCGCCATGGGAACTTCAGAGCAGCAGTCCAAATATCTGCCGCTGCTTTGCGCAGAGAAATATTCAGCCGCCACCTTAGCTATCAATGAAGCCACATTTGGTTTTGATGCGGTCGCTTTGGACACAAGAGCCGAGAAGAAAAACGGATCTTACCTGATCACAGGGGAAAAGTGTTTTGTACCCCTGGCAGAAACAGCTTCCTGCATCCTGGTTGCGGCAGCCCTTGAAGGCAAAAATCAGCTGTTTTTCGTGGGCAAGGACAATCCCGGTTTGAAGATTGGGGAGAAGGAACGGAATCTGGGACTGAATGCACTCGAGACATATAAAATCAGCCTGGAAAACTGTGAAATCCCCGCGGAAGATAGGTTGGGTGGCGAACAGGGGTGTGACTACGCCAAGTTCCTGCAAAAAAGCCGCATCGGCATGGCAGCCATCGGAACAGGTCTTGCCAAAGCGTCCTATGAATTCGCCATGGAATATGCCAAAGGCAGAGCTCAATTTGGAGAGCCCATCGTACATAAACAATCCGTTGCGTTTATGATCGCACAGATGGCCTATGAAGTTGAATCAATGAGGCTGATGACCTGGAATGCTGCCTCCAAGCTCGAAGCCGGGAAAGATGCCAAACGGGAAGCCTATCTGGCAAAGTTTTATACGGGTGAAAAAACTATGTATGTAACTGATTGCGGTGTTCAACTATTGGGTGGACACGGCTACACAAGAGAGTATCCGGTTGAGCGATATTACCGAAACGGCCGCGGGATCAGCATCATTGAAGGAATGGCAACCGTCTAACACTTAAAACCATCAAAAACAGGGAGAATATTATGATTAGTCTAGAATTACCGGAAGCAGTCGAGCAGACAAAACAGATGATGCATAGTTTGGCGACGGATGTCTTCAGACCGATTTCACGAAAATATGATGACAAAGAGCATGTCTACCCGGAAGAACTGGAAGTTTTCAGAGGCCTTGTCGGCGGCGGAAAACAGAAATCCAAGGCCATGCCCGAGAATGTCGAAAAAGGGAAGAAGGATAAAAAGCCGAATTATAGTAATTTGACCACCGTGATCACGATTGAAGAGTTGTGCTGGGGGGATTTGGGCCTGATGATGACTATTCCAGGGGCAGGACTGGGTAATGCCGCTATCGCTGCAGTGGGAACCCCGGAACAGAAAGAGAAATATGGCGAAAAATGGGCGGCCATGGCGATCACGGAACCGGAAGCCGGATCTGATTCTGCCTCTGTCCAGACCACCGCCGTGCTTGACGGGGATGAATGGGTCATTAACGGCGAAAAGATTTTTGTCACCTGCGCCGATAGATGCGATGTCGTCGTGGTCTGGGCGAATATCGATCCCAGCGTCGGGAAAGCCGGGATCAAATCGTTTGTGGTGGAAAAAGATACCCCCGGCTTCAAGCTGGAATACCTGGAGCACAAACTCGGCATCAGGGCCTCGGACACGGGAACCTTTGTCTTAAAAGATTGTAGAGTCCCCAGGGAAAATCTGCTGGGGACAGCGGAAATCAGTAAGAAGAAGAGTTTTGGCGGCGTCATGCAGACTTTTGACAACACCAGACCTACCGTTGCTGCCATGGCTTTGGGCGTTTCGAGAGCTGCCCTGGAATTTACGAAGGAAAAGATGGAAGAAAAGGGACTCACGCTGGACTATGAGAAATCTCCAAATAACCTGAGCGCCATGGAAAAAGATTTTTATAAAATGGATGCTGAGATCGATGCCATGAGACTGCTCATCTGGCAGGCGGCAGCGATGGCTGACGCCGGAATTCGAAACAGCCTGCAGGCTTCCATGTGTAAGGCAAAAGCAGGGAAAATTGGTACCGAAATCACTCAAAAATGCTGCGAACTGCTGGGTCCAATGGGGTTCAGCCAGGAATATCTCGCTGAGAAATGGATGAGAGATGTCAAAATCACAGACATTTTTGAAGGAACAGGTCAAATCCAGCATCTCATCGTTGCCAGACAACTGCTGAAGCTCTCGAGTAAAGAGCTGAGATAAGGGATTCCCCTTCCTCATGGGCCATGCTGAAGCAAAAAAAAACCGGACGAGGTAATTTATCAGTGATAAATTATCTGTCCGGGCAAAACGGAATGATTGAAGACCTTTTCCTCAGCATTTTTTAAGTCAACAATGTATCCGCCGAGACGTGTTCTAACCTGGTTCGATGTTACAATCGTTGATTCCGAATTACCCCTCAATACTTTCCATATCAGCTGCAACACTTGCTGTAACTACATAAAATCATAGCCAATCCTTTATTTGACGTATCACTTTTTGTAAAGTAGTGTTGTCGTAGTTGTCTTTAAGGCCCCGCTGAAATGATTTAATATACTGATTCCATCAAAAAAATTTTTTTGACTTCAAAATAAGAAATTCCTATCATCTAGAACAAAGCATTGTATAAAATAAACGAACGTCCAAAGCAGTAATTGGACGACCTATTTCGGATAAAACCGTATTATTATTATTATCCATAAACCGCACACTCTAAAGTCAATGAAAGTGATTACACTGGCCAACCAGAAAGGGGGGTGCGGGAAGAGCACCGCCATCATCAACCTGGCGATCGAATTTGCATCAAAGGGGGACCGAGTTCTATTGATTGATACAGACCCACAAAGAAGCAGTTATGATACCCTGCAAATCCGGAAGGACAACCTGGTCCATACCATTGTGGCCTATTCCAACCTGTATGAGACCCTTGGAAAATTTGAAGACCAGTACGAGTATATTTTTATTGATACACCACCCCATGCTGATGAGGTGATGGCGATGGCAATTGCGTGTTCTGATATTGTTATTATGCCTGTGCAGGACTCACCATTAGACATCATGAGCACCAAATCAACGGTTGAATTGGTACGAAAGGCCAAGGAGCTGAACCCGGGACTTTTACATTACTTCCTCTTGAGCCGTATCCAGCCCAGGACTGTTTTGGCTAAAGAACTGGTCGATATCCTGGAACGTAATTACAAAATGGGGATTTTAAAAACACCGCTCTCCAATCGTGTAGCTTACAAATATTCGCTGATTTATGGTAACTCGGTCTCGGAACTCCGTAATGCTGCTCAGGCTGCACAAGAAATTAAAACCTTGGCGCAAGAAATAAAGGAGCTGGTAAAAGCAGGCGGGTTGCCGGACGATTCGACTAAATATCGATGACGGACCTAAGGATCGGTTCATAAATTACTTCACATTCTGTTTGTAAAATGTCCAGTGTTTTTAGGACTTTTACAAATAGATTAAGTGAAGTTATTTTTGAACGGTCCCTAAGCGGTAAAATTCATTATTTCATCAAAAACCAAGACATAAAAAAGGAAACCCAATGAAGAACAAACCGTCATTAACCGATATTGAAGCGTTTATCCAAACACAGACAAAAGAAAAGGAGGAGGAACTGGCCAAGGTAGAGGAAGACTCCCAATTATTGGATCATATTCAGAACAAAAGAGACGATGTTCCAATTGGACCTGAATCAGACGTCTATGAGATGATGAAAGAACAGAAAAACGAGGTCCAACAATTAAAGTCAGAACTGTTCAAAGTTAAGGCGCAAATGAAGATCATTACTTCTCTCTTAAGCACCCAGCTGAAAAAAGAGTCGGGTATAGAAATCCCGACACCTTCTGAGGAGGAGGCCCAATCAGAACTAGCTCTAGACGACCATTACATTAAACTGATTTTACAAAATGTGGTGTGGCTAAAGGAAGAGAAGGGGTTTTCCTCCAACGATGTTGTGAAACTATTCAGTGCAGAAGGGTTCCAGCCGCCCCCGCCCTATACAGTATGGGACACCGAAATCGTCAATCACCTGTTTGTTGAGTATAAGAGGAAAATGCTTTTTTAAAATTAACTTTCTAGTTTAGAAATATGTCCCCAAATACTTTTCATATTTCTTGTGATACCTGCTCCGTAGCCCTTTAAAATCGAGTGATCTGTTATTTTCCTTAGTTTTTGCTTCCAAAATCCAAATTCCCGTTATTTACTTCTATTTCAAGGGAGGAACCATTCCATTATTTTAGCACCCTGTGGGTAATCCAAATTAGGACAACTTCTAAGCCAAGAATTTTTCAAGTGCAGCAAATGAGTTATTCATTTGATTTTTTTTGACTCAGATTTACAATATCTGTCAGGAAAGCAGTCCCAGCCAGATTGGGATCGTCAAAGCTGAAATGACGGTACTCACCGAAACGAGATTTGCTGCCAGTTTGGTATCTCCACCGAGTCTCGACGCCGCAAGCGGCGGAGTATTATACCCATGCTTCGCAATAAGTTTCGATTTTTTTAGTTTCATTGTTTTCCTTAGGGATCGTACAAAAATAACTTGGCATAATCTGTCCGCATAGGGATCGTTTATCAATAACTTCACCTAATCTTTTTCAGCAATGTCCGGTTAGGTTTTTGCAAAATAAAAACTGAATGATAAAACCAGTCTCTGCGCATAAGGATTTAAAGATTTTCTAAGTTTGCTTCACGAAAAACCGCCAAACTCGCCTACCTCGCTCAAACAGGCTCATTTTCGCTACGCTAAACTAAGAAAATCTAGTAAATCCTTATAAGCTCGATCCAGGTTTCATCATTCAGCTTTCTGCAAAAACCTAACCGGACATTGCTGAATCTTTTTACAAAAGTCCCAAAAGCCGGACATTTTGCAAACAGAAGGTGAACGAATTGATAAGCCGACCCTGAACTCCCATAAAGACTGGACATTTTGCAGACAAAATGCCTCAGCGCCGTGTTTCCTTATCACTAACGACGTGATTCCTTAACACAAATGGGAATCACTTGAATGGGAAACACTTGAGTAATTTTTGAGCCAACCCTTAATCAACATTGATTATCAGATAGTTGCCATAAATAGAGTATTGAAAGTTGGGGATGTTTTGTCAAAGAAAAAAGGAGTCATGTTTTATCAAAGAACTAGAAGTATACATATTGGTGGAGAGTTATGAGAAGAGGATAGATGAACTATCGTAAGAAGTATTGTTGGTTTCACTTATTGTTCTTTGTTCGCATTGAGCAAATATTTTGTTAACTGGGCTGGGAAGGACTTTTATAAAATTGGTTGGATTTTCAATAATCTTGTTTTGGCTTTTTACTTGGCAGAACCGAGTTTTCTATGGTACCATATATACTACCCTCAGAACGAGAAGGTATTTTTTGTATGACTAATTTGATGCAGTCATAAATGAGTCTTTTTCAATAATTTTATATCAGCAATTCATAGTATACGCCGTGATACAAGCTTGGTGCTGCAAATAATCTGATATTAGAGTTTTTGATCCGCGAACTGATACATTATCAATCTTTCTGGAAAAATCATCAGGGAATTGAAAAATGGACAGTAAAGTAAAATTGAAGGAACAGCTCATTAAATATTTTAAAACACAGGATAAGGTATTGAAATGGCCCGATGACGTTTTTGATCTCTGTACGGATGGTATTGGACGTTTTTCGATTGAGCCTGGCGTATCCGTTACTGTACCCGCTAAAGAGCAAATTGACCTGATATGCAAAAATTCCAGTCTTTTTCAGTGCAATGAGGTATTTGCTGATGGCTACGGATTTAAAAAAACACCCGAGATCTTTAATAAAAAGTTTTTTACGGAGGTTATTCAATTAACCCCTCAAATGGTCAAAATATTAGAATCATTTGTTATAACTGGATATCGAGTGGTTAAATCCGAGATCACCAATGAACTACCAGATGGGACTAAAAAATACTTACTCTGCAGCGCTATCGGGATTGTTGAATTGAGTACCCTGACTGGAATGTGGATCATAAACAATGACGTTACCGACACCAGGCATAATCAGTCGTTAATAATTAAATCGGAAAAAAAGTATCATGATTTTTATGAGAATGCTCCGGACATATTCCTCTCAGTCAGTGCTAAAACAGGTAAGATTATCGAATGTAACAGGACCGCCACTGAAACTCTGGGGGAAATAGTAGGGAAACAGATTTTTGACATCTACACCCCCGAG
>JABGPJ010000118.1:0-2490 GCA_018645005.1 Deltaproteobacteria bacterium
TTCATTTCATCAGGAGAGATAATCACGGCAGGTCTTGTTTTCTTTATCTCAGCGCCCTTTGTGGGATTTAGATCCACCAGGTAGACATCACCTCTTACCATGTCCATTCCCCTTCATCAAATTCGTTAGTGATGTCCTCAAACATAGACATATCCTCATCCTTTTTATTTTTTTCTTCAGCCAAAACCTTCTTAATTTGCTCTACCCATCCTTCCCGTGGATTACATGGCTTTAAAATAATCGAATCACCCTTCCTTTCAGCCACAACTTTGCTAGATGTTATTCCATCTAATAGTGTTTTTGGTAATCGAACACCTTTGGAATTTCCTATTTTAACAATATCTAAGATCATTTTGAACCTCATTTTGTAGTTATATTGTATTGTATATTACAGTGTAATTACATATTAGAAGTATGTCAATATCTGATCGTCCCGTCTAAAAATAAACATTGGGGCGGTCTGACACTGGGATGGCGCCAGGAAATGAAAAACGGGGCTTGACTCCAAAAAATTGGTTTCCTATCATCTTAATTAAGGGGCGGCTCATAAATTACTTCACATTCTGTTCGCAAAATGTTCAGTTTTTAGGGCTTTTGCAAATAGATTATGTGAAATTATTTATGAACGATCCCTAAGCAAATATTACATCTTAAACCGGTAAATTCGAAATCCCTGCTAATTTAAAAGCAGGCGTTTCTGAAGCAGATTCACATCGGAAACCAAAAACCAGGGCAACGTAAAATGGAAACGATCATCAATATGTTTAAAAACCTTGATGCCGCTATTGTCGCCACAGACGCTGATTATAAGGTTATTTATCAAAATGAAAAAAGCAGAAAGGTATTCAAACTGGCTTTTGGGAACGGCGATTATATGGGAAGATCTATCCACGAATTACACAAAGAGGAAACAACGGAAAAAATAAAAACCCACTATCAGGAGTACCTTGAGAAAAAAAGAAACCTGTACCACTATGTGATCGATAAACCAGATGGTAAGGTTACGATTGTCAATAGTCCATTTTACACTGATGATGGTGAATTTGCCGGGGTCGTTGAGTTTATTTTTGACAGTTCTCTGGCTTGAATAGTAACGTCATGTCGAAAAATCTGCGCCACCGCTACTATTTTTCTCCCAAATTCAAGCAAATCAGCTTCCTATCCGTCTCAAATGAAAGGGGGTAATGATGGAGTGCCCCCGCACGGGCTTGCCTTTGTACGGCTGAAAAAAAGAAAAAACCGTAACAATCAACTGTAGAATCTTGACTGCCCTGATCACAGCAATGCCGGACAAGTTGTATGAGCCTAGTCTACACCGTCAGTCGAAACCTGATCCCGACTGAAGATCGTGGCAGTCGTGCGTATTGATTGAGCTAGGTGAATTACCCAGCGGTGGCGTCAAAAAGCCACTTGAAAATCAAATTAATTTCAATTCTGACTGTAGTAGATCAATTCCTTCCTGCCAGACCTGTGTTAAAAATCGCTTTTAATTTAAAAAAGCGGCGTGATTACATTCCCTGCCAAACATTAAAAATCGTAGCGGAAGACAAAGTATATGAAAAAAATATTAATCACCGGATCGGTTGGACAAATCGGATCTGAGCTAGCCCTCAACTTAAGAAATCGATTTGGAAATCAGAATGTCGTTGCCGGTGGACATAAAACAGAACCGAGTGAAGAATTACGGGAATCAGGTCCTTTTGAAATTGTCGATTGCACAGATATCAATGCTATTGATGGGGTTGTAAAAAAATATCAGATTGATACAGTTTTTCACCTGGCATCTCTGCTATCTGCTGTCGCAGAAAACAATCCGCAACTAGCCTGGAATGTGAATGTTAATTCCCTAGTGAATATCCTGGAAGTCGCCAGAGAGGGTAAGTGTGCGGTTTTTATGCCAAGCTCCATTGGTGCCTTTGGACCTACAACTCCACTGGACAATACCCCCCAGGTCACCGTGCAAAGGCCGACCTCCATCTACGGTGTGACTAAGGTTTCAGCCGAATTGCTTTGTGACTATTACTACCACAAATATGACGTCGATGTGAGGGGCTTGCGTTACCCGGGGATTATCTCCTATGTAACACCTCCCGGAGGCGGTACCACCGATTACGCGGTGGAGATATTCTATCAGGCACTCAAAGAAAAAAAATACACCTGTTTCCTGAAGGAGGGCACGCGGCTCGACATGATGTATATGCCGGATGCTATCAAGGGAGCCATTGATCTGATGGAGGCGGATCCCGCGAAGCTGATCAATCGAAATGCCTATAATGTCTCTGCCATGAGCTTCGCTCCGGAAGATATCTTTGCGGAAATTAAGAAATTCATTCCGGAGTTGACCATGGATTATGAGATTGATCCACTAAGACAGGGTATTGCAGATTCCTGGCCGAATTACATGAATGATTCTGCCGCACGCGAAGAGTGGGGCTGGCAGCCGGAATATGACCTCCCCTTGATGGTCAAAGATATGTTGAAAAACCTGGC